>NZ_JBAMDI010000153.1:0-23606 GCF_036961695.1 Pseudomonas sp. CGJS7
CACCAGGCTCACGCCCACAAAGCTCACCAGCCCTACTGCCAGGCTGTAGTAGATCGGCGTATTGGCCTCCAGCCCGTCCAGGAACATGAACAGCAGGGCGGTGGCAAAGCCCAGCGACATGCTGGCAATCGCGCCTGCAGTGGTCGCACGCTTCCAGAAGATCGCCCCGATCAGCGGGATCAGCATGCCGCCGACCAGCAGGTTATAAGCCAGGGTCAGGGCGTTGATCACATCATTCACCACCAGCGCGATGCCCAGCACCACCAGGCCGGTGAGCAGGGTGAACAGGCGGCTGGTACCCAGGCTCGACTGCTTGCCGCCACGCAGCTTGGGCAGCAGGTCTTCGGTTACGGTGGTCGAGGCAGCCAGCAGACCGGCGCTGGCGGTGGACATCATGGCCGCCAGGGCCGCAGCCATCAGCAGGCCACGGATGCCATCGGGCAGGGTGGTCTTGATCATCTCGGCAAAGGCGTTGTTCGGGTTGGCCAGGTCGGGCATCAGCACATGCGCAGCCATGCCGATCGCAGCGCAGGCCAGGCCATACAGCACGCAATACACACCAGCGGCGGTACCGGCACGCTGACAGACCTTTTCGTCACGGGCGGTGAACACCCGCTGCCAGATGTCCTGGCCGATGAGGATGCCGAAGAAGTAGATCAGGAAGTAAGTGATGATGGTGTCCCAGCCAATGGTAGTCAGCTGGAAGCTGGCCGCTGGCAATTTGGCCACCAGGGTATCCCAGCCACCGGCCTTGTACAGGCACACTGGCAGCAGGATGAACATCAGGCCGACGGTCTTGATCACGAACTGGACAATATCGGTCAGGGTCAGCGACCACATGCCGCCGATGGTCGAGTACAGCACTACCACGCCGCCGCCGAGCATCAGAGAAGCCCAGAACGGCAGGTCCAGCAGCACCTGCAGGACGGTGGCCATGGCCAGGGTCGAGGTGACCCCGATCATCAGTGCATAAGCCAGCATGATGACGGCGCTGGCCTGGCGTGCGGTGGGGTTGTAGCGTTGCTCCAGTACCTGGGTCACGGTGAAGATGCGCAGGCGCAGCAGCGGTTTGGCGAGGAACAGGTTGATGGCGATGATGCCCAGGCCAAGGGCTGCGCACAGCCAGAAGCCGGAAATGCCGTGGACGTAGCCCAGGCGCACGGTGCCGACGGTGGAAGCGCCACCGAGTACGGTGGTGGCCATGGTGCCCATGTACAGCACCGGGCCGAGGTTGCGCCCGGCTACCAGGTAGTCTTCATGGGTTTTCGCGCGGCGCATGCCATACCAGCCAAGCCCTAGCATGCCAGCGGTGTAGATCATTACAACAATGATGTCCAAGGCCATTGGGGGTCTCCCGATTATCTTTATTATGGCGAGATCGACCGCGCGGGCGCTTGCACGGCGCCCGGCGGTCTTTTCTTGTGTTGGCGGGCCTCAGTGGCCCTCCCTCATGGCTCCTGCCGGGGTAGAGCGGTATTAGCGACGCACCACGCCAGGTAGCACGCAGAGCATCTCGAACAGCAGGTTGGCACCGAGCAGCGAGGTGTTGCCGGTGGTGTCGTAAGGCGGGGAGACTTCGACAAGGTCACAGCCGATCAGGTCCAGGCCGTGGCAGCCGCGAATGATCTCCATTGCCTGGATGGTGGTCAAGCCGCCGATTTCCGGGGTTCCGGTACCGGGGGCCCAGGCCGGGTCGATGCCATCGATGTCGAAAGACAGGTAAACCGGGCCACCGCCGACCTTTTCCCGCACTTCGGCCATCAGTGGCTCCAGTGACTTGTGCCAGCACTCTTCGGCCTGGACCACGCGGAAGCCCTGGCGACGGCTCCAGTTGAAGTCATCGGCGGTGTAGCCCTGGGCGCGCAGGCCGATCTGCACCACGCGCTCACAGTCGAGCAGGCCTTCTTCCACGGCGCGGCGGAAGGTGGTGCCGTGGGCGATCTTCTCGCCGAACATGTGGTCGTTGACGTCGGCGTGGGCATCGATGTGCACCAGGCCGATCTTGCCGTGTTTCTTGTGCAGTGCACGCAGGATCGGCAGGGTGATGGTGTGATCGCCCCCCAGGGTCATGGGAATGACGTTGTGCTCGACGATTTCGTCATACGCTTCTTCGATGATGCGCACGGCGTCCAGCAGGTTGAAGGTGTTGATTGCCACATCGCCGATATCGGCGACCGACAGCGAGTCGAACGGGGCGGCACCGGTCGCCATGTTGTACGGGCGGATCATCACCGATTCGGCGCGGATCTGCCGTGGGCCGAAGCGGGTGCCGGAACGTAGCGAGGTACCGATATCCAGCGGGACGCCGATGAAGGCCGCATCCAGACCTTTCGCGCTTTGCAGGTGGGGGAGGCGGAGCATGGTGGCGATGCCGCCGAAACGCGGCATTTCGTTGCCGCCCAGTGGTTGGTGGAGAGTCTTGTCCACGGTGGGCCTCATCAGTCGGTCGATTGTTGTGTTTGTTCGAACCTGTGCCGCCGCGCGCCATTCACGTGTGGTTTGCCGGCGGGCAGGGACATTTCGGCCAAGTCTGCTCAAGCGAGCGCCGGGGAAGAATCGCTACCGACAAATACTTAGTTCAGGAATTTCTGAACTAAAGGCGGGTAGAGCAGTTAGACTGCGCGCATATACCCTTGTGGAACCGTTGCACCATGGCCTCGACCTTGCCCGACCTGAAACTGCTGCGCATCTTCATCAGCGTGGTGCGCCACCAGGGCTTTGCCAACGCCCAGCGCGAGCTGAACCTGTCGACCTCCGCCATCAGTACCTACATGAGCCAGCTGGAGGGCGCCTTGGGTATCGTGTTGTGCCACCGGGGTCGGGGGGGCTTCAGCCTGACCAGCAAGGGCGAGCTGTTCCATCAGGAAACCCTGCGCCTGCTGGCCGAGCTGGACGGTTTCGAGCAGTATGCCGCCGCCCTGAAGGGCGAACTGCGTGGCACCCTCAACCTTGGGGTGATCGACTCCACCGTCGGTGATCGCGCCTTGCCGCTGGCCGAAGCCATCGGTGCCTACAGCCAGGAGCACCCGGCGGTGCACCTGCACCTGTCGGTGTCCAGCCCCTACGAGCTGCAACTGGGTGTGCAGGACAACCGGCTGGACCTGGCCATCGGCGCGTTTTCTTCGCGGATGAGCGGCCTGCTCTACCAGCCGTTGTATCGCGAACAGCACTGGCTGTACTGCAGCAGCCGCCACCCGTTGTATGCCGAGCGGCGCATTCCCGAGCAGGTGGTGACCCAGCAGCGCATGGTCGGCCGTGGTTATTGGAGCCAGGCCGAACTGGCCCGGCATGGCTTCAAGCACAGTGCGGCGACGGTTGAAAGCATGGAGGCGCAGCTGATCCTGATCCTTTCCGGGGCCTATATCGGCTACTTGCCTGAACACTACGCCCAGGCCTGGGTCGACAAGGGTGACTTGCGCGTGCTGTCGCCGTCGACCTTTGGTTACCAGGCCCCGTTCTCGCTGATCATTCGCCGCGGGCGCAGCCGCGAACCGTTGATCCAGACCTTCCGTGACCTGTTGAAAAGCCAGCTCAACGTGGGCTGAGATGCGACGCATTCATGCATTCCGTCGGGAGCGGGTTAAATTCCGCTAAACGCTGGCCGCTAACCTGATAGCGCTCTGCTACATATCAACTTGCGCTGATGATTTCCCCTCATTTCATCCTGCAAGGATCGCCCAAGATGCGCATGAATTTGCCCGTCACTGAGCACGAAAGAACCTTCCCCGGTGATCAACGCCTTATTTCCACGACTGACCTCGACAGCCGCATCACCTACTGCAACGACGCCTTTGTGGCGATCAGCGGCTTTACCTACGACGAACTGATCGGTCAACCGCACAACCTGGTGCGCCACCCGGACATGCCGCCGGCGGTGTTTGGCCATATGTGGGAAACCATCAAGCAGGGCAAACCCTGGATGGGCATCGTCAAGAACCGGGCGAAGAACGGCGATTACTACTGGGTAAGCGCCTACGTCACGGCGATATACGAACAGGGCCGGATCAGTGGCTACGAGTCGGTGCGCTCGGTGCCCACGCGTGAGCAGATCCGCCGGGCCGAGGCGCTGTATGCGCGCTTGCGCGATGGCCGCAGCCCGGTGCCCTGGGCTGCCCGTCTGGGGCATGGCCTGGGCCATGGCTGGCCACTGATCGGCGCCGGCCTGCTGTCGGCGGCAGGTTACCTTTGGCTGCCCCCCTATGCGGCGCTCGCGGTGCTGATGGCAAGTCTGCTGCTGGCTTGGTACTGGGTCGAGCACCGGCAGAACCAGGCCATTCGCCGCACGTTGGCCGAGCATCCCAAGGCCTTTACCAGTCCGTTGGTGGCGCTGACCTACAGCGACAACCCAGGCCTGAAGGGCCAGCTCGACCTGGCCATCATCAGCGAAGAAGCCCGCCTGCAAACGGCCCTGACCCGCCTGGTGGATGCCGGGGTCGGGGTAAAGTCGCGGGCGGCGCAATCTTCCGACCTGTCCGATGCCCAGGCGCAGATGCTCGACCGGCAGCGCAGCGAGACTGACCAGTCCGCCACGGCCATCGCGCAGATGGCGGCGACCATCCAGCAGGTCACCCACAACGTGCAAAGTACGGCACACGCGGCAAGTGATGCCGACCAACTGGCGCAGCAGGGCAGCGAGCTGGCCCTGAAGAGCCTGAAAGACATGGGCAGCATGAGCGATGCGGTCAATGACATTGGTCAGGCAGTCAACGCCTTGGCTGAGCAGACCCAGTCGATTGGTAGTGTGGTCGACGTGATCACTTCGATTGCCGAACAGACCAACCTGCTGGCGCTTAACGCCGCCATTGAAGCGGCGCGCGCCGGTGAGCAAGGGCGGGGGTTCGCCGTGGTGGCTGATGAGGTGCGGTCATTGGCGCAGCGTACCCGCGCGTCGACCGAAGAGATCCACCATATCATTGCCTCGCTGAGGGCCGGGGCGGAGCGAGCGGTGAGCACTGCCAGCCGGGGCGAGCAGATTTCCCGGGACAGTGTGCACAGTGTCGAGGCGGTGCAGGCGGCGCTGAGCGGGATTGCCGTGGCGGTCAGCCGCATCACCGGCATGAGCCAGCAGATGGCCACGGCATCGGAGCAGCAGAGCCATGTGGCTGAAGACATCAACCAGCAGATCGTGAGGATTGCCCAACTGTGCGACCAGAGTGCCGGGCAAGCCAGGCAAGGCGCGGAAATCAGCCAGGACCTCGAGCGCATGGCGGAGTACCTGCATAGCCTGGCGGAAAGGTTCAACCGTTGAAATCGCGGAGCCCGCAAAGCGGGCCCCGGTTATGTGGCAAACTGTCCCCGCCAAGGAGACCGCCATGCCCAGACCCCGCTGCGAGCGCTGCCAGCGCCCGCTCGACCATTGCCTATGCCCGCTGATCCCCGCGCTCGACAGCCGCACCCGTGTGATCCTGCTGCAGCACCCCAGTGAAACTGCCCATGCCCTGAACACGGCGCGCCTGGCTGCCCTTGGCCTGAACAATGCGGAGCTGCGGATTGGAGAGGTGTTCGATGACCTGCCTGACCTGCTCGCCACCCCCGGATACCACCCAGTGCTGTTGTTCCCGGGTGATGACGCCCAGGTGCTGACAGCCTATGGCGAGGCGGGCGACAAACCTTTGCTGCTGATCGTGCCCGACGGCACCTGGCGCAAGGCGCGCAAGCTGCTGTACCTGAACCCGTTGCTGGGGGGGCTGCCACGGGTGACGCTGGCCCAGGCGGCCGCTTCACGCTATCGGTTGCGCAAAGCGCCGGAGGCGGGTGCGTTGTCGACGATCGAGGCGGTGGTCGGGGCATTGAACACGCTGGAGCAACCGGCCTGCTTCGATGCACTGCTGGCGCCGTTCGAGGCGTTGATCGAGGGGCAGATCAGGGCCATGGGCGTAGAGACCTTTCAGCGTAATCATGGCCGCGAGTGAGGGTTGGGGGCTGCTTTGCAGCCCATTCGCAGCACAAAGCGGCCCCGCTACCTAAAACCCGCTCAACGCATCTCAGGCAGACGCGCCTCGGTGCGGACTTCGGTGGTCGCCAGCGCCTCTGGCGGCAGCGAAATATGCTGTTTGCTCAGCAATTCACCCATGGTCGCCAGTACGCGGTAGCGCGAGAACTCTTCGGTGTAACGCACCTCGGTGTAGCGGCGGTCGGCGTTGTACAGCTCGTTCTCACTGTCGAGTACGTCCAGCAGGGTGCGCTGGCCCAGGCCGAACTGGTCCTGGTAGGCCGCACGCACACGCTTGGTGGTTTCGGCGTATTCACGCGCGGTCGGCAGCTGCTTGCTGGCGTTGTTCATGGCGTTCCACGCCAGGCTCAGGTTCTCGGTCAACTCACGCAGGGCGTTGTTGCGAATGTCCAGTGCCTGGTTGATCTTGTGCGCGTCGGACTGCAGGCGAGCCTTGTCGCTGCCACCGCGGAACAGGTTGTAGTTCATCTCCACGCCAGCTTGCCAGTCGTTGTTGTTGTGGCCTTTCTCGCCGCCGGTGTTGTTGTTGGCACCGGTTGCCAGAATGGCGTCGAAGCGTGGGTAGAAGGTCGACTTGCCCACTTCGTACTGCTTCTCGGCGGCGTTGACGTCAGCCTGGGCAGACTTGATGTACGGGTTGTTCTGACGCATGCCATCGCGGGCTTCTTCGAGGGTGCCTGGCACCTCGCCCTTGATGCTCTGCGGGCTTTCCAGCTCGTCCGGGGCACGGCCGATCACACTGAAGAAGTTGGCCTCGGCATCGGCCAGGTCGACTTCGGCAGTGTCCAGGTTGTTTTCCGCCAGGGCGCGACGGGCGCGGGACTGGTCGAGGTCGGCGGTGCTGCCGACACCGCGCTCGTTGCGCAGGCCAATCTGATCGTTGACGCGCAGGTGAGCTTGCAGGTTGTTCTTGGCCAGGGTCACCAGTTCACGGCGTTTGAGCACTTCCAGGTAGACCTCGACTGCGCGCAGGGCGACATCCTGGGCAACGGCCTGGGTGTAATAGGCGCGGGAGGTAGAGACCGCCTCGGTGCGGCCTACTTCATTCGAGGTGTTGAAGCCGTCGAAGATCATCTGCCGCAGGCGCAGTTCGGACTGGGTGTAGTTGAGGGTTTCCTTGTTGTGGTTTCCCTCGGCGCGGGTAGTGGCGTTGTCCGAGCGCTGTCGGCCATAACCGGCAACCAGGTCCACGGAAGGGTAGTAGCCACCACGCGCGAACTTCACGTCTTCATCGGCCGACAGCTTGCTGTTACGGTTGGAGCTGACTTGTGGGTGGTAGTCCACGGCGCTTTGGACAGCCTCGGTAATCGACATCGCCTGTACGTTGGCACTCGCCAGGGCCAACAGTAAAGCACTGGTGATGGGGTTCAAAACGCGCATGGTACATCTCCCTGATCCTGGAATTGATCCTGCTGTTCGCCAAAAAAATGACGATAAACTTATCGCGTATAGTGTTGCAGGTTTTTAACAACACAGCTAAGTACATTCAACGCGATAGATAAGAAGATTTATTCATATCAAATTGCCATATAATATCTTTGTTGTCTAATAAGTATGCATTCAAGGGCACGGAATGAACGCAGGAAATGCCTTGAAAACCAATGGATACAAGGGCTATGCGCAGTTCCAGAACTAATTCGGATAAAGAGGGCATTGATTAGGCGAAAGCGATATTTGGCGACAAAATATTGTCACTTTGGCTTGTGCAGGGTTTTCAGGCTGAGGATGTACAGGGTGACCAATGCGGCACTGGTCAACATGAAGGTGCGCGCCCAGAACAGCGGCACCAGATAGCACGACAGGCCAATGCTGGCCCACATCAGGCCGATGGCGTAGACCTTGCCCTTGAGGGGGATGCCTTCACCACTGAGGTAGTCACGGATCCATGGCCCCAGCTTGGGATGATGGACCAGCCAGTGATGGAAGCGCGGCGAGCTGCGGGCAAAGCAGGCCGCCGCCAAAAGCAGGAATGGGGTGGTGGGCAATACCGGCAGGAATATCCCCAGCACCCCCAGCGCGACGCTGAGCCAGCCAGTGGCCAGCAGCAGGTAGCGCACAGCTTGCTCAGTGGTGGCGTGGCTTGAGCAGCGCCGGTTTTTCGTCAGGGGCGTGCAGCAGCAGGAACAGTGCGCTCAGTGCCTCGGGGATTTGCACGATCATGTCATCCTGCAGGTTGGCGTTGCTGGCGATGTCGGCGAACTCTGGTTGTTCGTCGAACAAGCCCGAACCCACCATGATCGGCAGCAGCATTTCGCTGACTTCTTCCTCGGCGTTTTCGAACCACGCCTCTTCCCGCAGGAACACGCCTTCCATGAAGCCGATGCACCAGCCGCGCAGGTCGGAATCGTCCGGCTCATCGGTCAGGTCGAGGTCGCAGGGCAGGTCGAATTCTTCGTCGCTGGCCAGCTGGCGGGCAATGTGCGCCTTGAGCGCCACCAGGGTGGCCTCGATCTCGGTGCGCTGTGCTTCGCTGGCGTAGTGCGGCTCCTCGGCGAACAGGGCGTCGATCCATTCGCGCTCGGGCACGTCCTCGGCGTTGATCGAAAGAGCGGTGAGGTAGCCGTGTGCGGCGACATAGTCCAGCGCTTCTTCGTGCAGCTCGTCGGCGTCGAGGAAGGCTTGCAGGCGGGTCAGTTGCTCGGCGAAGGACATTACAGGGCTACCTTGGGGAATAAACGATACCGAATTCTAGCACCTTGCAGCGGCAGCGGGGCAAAGGGAACGTCTATCGCCGCGGTGCATGTGCAGCACGGTGCTGCGGTATACTCCGCGATTTTTCATCCAGGGGCAGGTTTCAACGGCTGCCTGGCAAAAACCGCTTACGCATTTGGCGTGTGCGGGGCGGGTTTTTCGTCCAGCCTTTATCCAGGATGGTACGGCGATTTGGAGTTGCACATGCTCGAACAGGCTCAGCGCGTTCTCAAGGACATCTTCGGCTACGACAGTTTCCGTGGGCGCCAGGCAGCGATCATCGAATGCGTGGCCAATGGCGGCGATGCCTTGGTACTGATGCCCACCGGTGGCGGCAAATCGCTGTGTTTCCAGGTGCCGGGGCTGCTGCGCCCGGGCCTGACGGTGGTGGTATCGCCACTGATCGCGCTGATGGACGACCAGGTCGCCACCCTTGACGAGCTGGGTGTGTCTGCGGCCGCCCTGAACTCTACCCTGACGGCGGAGCAGCAGCGTGAACTGGCCGGGCGCCTGCGCCGTGGTGAGGTCAAGATGCTGTACCTGGCGCCGGAACGCCTGGTGCAGCCGCGCATGCTCGACTTCCTGCGCGATCTGGACATCTCGCTGTTCGCCATTGACGAGGCCCACTGCGTTTCGCAATGGGGGCACGATTTCCGCCCCGAGTACCTGCAACTGGGCCAGCTGGCCGAACTGTTTCCGCATGTGCCGCGCATTGCGCTTACCGCCACGGCCGACATGCGAACCCGCGAGGAGATCGTTCAGCGCCTGCACCTGCAAGGCGCCGAGCGCTTCCTGTCGAGTTTCGACCGGCCCAACATCTTCTACCGCATCGTGCCCAAGGAGGCACCGCGCAAGCAGTTGATGGCCTTTCTCGGCGAGCGCCGTGGCAACGCTGGCATCGTCTACTGCCTGTCGCGCAAGAAGGTCGACGAAACCGCCGCCTTCCTCTGTAGTCAGGGGTTCCCCGCGCTGCCGTATCACGCTGGCTTGGCCGCCGAGACGCGGGCGGCCAACCAGCATCGCTTCCTGAACGAGGAAGGGCTGATCATGGTCGCTACCATTGCTTTCGGCATGGGTATCGACAAGCCCAACGTACGCTTCGTTGCCCACCTCGACCTGCCCAAATCGCTTGAGGCTTACTACCAGGAAACTGGCCGGGCCGGCCGTGACGGCCTGCCCTCCGATGCCTGGATGGCCTACGGGCTGCAGGACATGGTGATGCTCAAGCAGATGCTGCAGAATTCCGAAGGCGACGAGCGCCACAAGCGCATAGAGCAGCACAAGCTGGATGCCATGCTGGCGCTGTGCGAAGAAACCCGCTGCCGCCGCCAGTCGCTGCTGGCCTACTTCGACGAGATCCTCGAACAACCGTGCGGGCACTGCGACAACTGTGTCGACAACATCCAGACCTGGGACGCTACCGAGCCGGCCCGCCAGGCGCTGTCGGCGGTGTTCCGCACCGGTCAGCGCTATGGTGTTGGCCACCTGGTCGATGTGCTGTTGGGCAAGGACACCGAGAAGGTGCGCAATTTCGGCCATGAGAAGCTGTCGGTATTTGGCGTTGGCAAAGGTCTGGCCGAGGTCGAGTGGCGCTCGCTGTTCCGTCAACTGGTGGCGCGCGGGCTGGTCGATATCGACCTCGAAGGCTACGGCGGCCTGCGGCTGTCCGACAGCTGCCGGCCGCTGCTGCGCGGCGAGGTGACCTTGCAACTGCGCCGTGATCTCAAACCGCAGACCACGGCCAAAACCTCGTCGTCCAGCGGCGGCAGCCCTGCCAGCCAGCTGGTGCGTGCCGAAGAGCGCGATCTGTGGGAAGCGCTGCGTACCCTGCGCCGCAAGCTGGCCGAAGAACACAGTGTGCCGCCCTACGTCATCTTCCCCGACTCGACACTGCTGGAGATGCTGCGCAGCCAGCCGGTCAGCCTCAGCGACATGGCCCAGGTCAGTGGTGTGGGGGCGCGCAAGCTGGAGCGCTACGGCCAGGCGTTCCTCGAAGTGCTGAACAACAGCGGTGGTACCGACGAGGCACCGAAAGTGGTGCTCGACCTGCGCCACGAACTGGTCAGCCTGGCCCGTGCCGGCATGACCCCGGCGCAGATCGCCGGGCAGCTCAATTGCAGCGAGAAGAACGTGTATAGCCTGCTGGCCGAGGCGTTGGGCCGCCAGGAACTGAGTCTGGACCAGGCCATCGACCTGCCGGAAGACCTGATGATGGAGGTGCAGGACGCCTTTCTTGATGGCGAGGGGGAACTGCCACCGGTGTCGGCCATTGCCCCGCAGTTCGGGGCGCGGGTGCCAGAGGGCGTACTCTATTGCGTGCGCGCAGCGCTGGCGGCGGAATTCGAGTTGTAAAGGCATGCAGGATCGAAGGCAGAAGCGCCATCTGCTGACCTTTGTCATGCTTTTTGACGATTATCGAACGCGTAACCATGGCCGAGCCTTGCCTCGTGGGGCAGGGCATGGTTAGCTGCCTAATAATTAGATCTACTCCAATGAGTTCCTTATGCCCCTGAACGACAACCAACACCGCTTTGGCATGCAACTGGCTCAGATGTCCCGAGGTTGGCGTGCCGAGCTGGACCGCCGCCTGGCCGGGCTCAACCTGTCCCAGGCGCGCTGGCTGGTGTTGCTGCACCTGGCCCGCTTCGAAGAAGCCCCGACACAGCGTGAGCTGGCCCAGAGCGTAGGCGTCGAAGGCCCGACCCTGGCGCGTCTGCTCGACAGCCTGGAAGCGCAAGGGCTGGTGCGCCGGCAGGCGGTGCTGGAGGATCGGCGGGCGAAGAAGATTGTGCTGTGCCCGCCGGCCAAGCCGTTGATCGATCAGATCGAGACCATCGCCAACCAGCTGCGGGTAGAGCTGTTTACCGGCGTGGACGAGGCGGAATTGCAGGTCTGTATGCGCGTGCATGCCAAGATCCTGGCCAACCTCGAAAAGTCCTGAGCTCCCCCATCGATGCAGGTGCAGTGCAAGCCTCAGAAGGTGTGCCCAAGGTTCAGGTACACCGCTTGCTCATGCGCACTGTTGGCGCCGTAGCTGAAGTTCAGCGGCCCTAGAGGCGTATCCAGCCCCAGGAAGATGCTCGCCGCATTGATGTACCCACTGTCGAATTCGTTGTCGTTGTTCCACGCCCGCCCACGCTCCAGCGAGCCGCCGATGTACAGCGGGAAGTCCAGCGGCACATAGGCCCGCGGCGTCAGCCGGCGGTAATAGACCATGCGCAGCAGGCTCGCGTTCTGCCCCGATACCGAGTCTTCGCGGAAGCCTGACAGCTGTCGCGCCCCGCCCATCACGAAGCTCGACGTCACCACTTCGGTATCGTCCAGCGTGCGCCCGTAGCTCCCACCCAGCACGAACGTGTTCGGCCCGCTGCTGATGGCCTTGTCCAGGGTGAACAGCCACTGCCGGTAATCCTGGTCGGAGTCCAGCGACTTGTCGTATTTGCGCAAGGTCAGGCCGATGTCCTCGCCATGGTGCGGGAAGTACACGTTATCGAGGGTGTCGAACGAGTACTTCAGCTCGTAGAAACCTTCGTTGAAACTGACTTTGGGCAGGTCCTGGTCGCCGATGCGCACCTCGGCCTCGCCCCAGGCTTTGCCCACGCCCAGGCGCACTTCACCGCTGTTGCCGATCTGCCGGCCTACGTTCAGGCCAAAACCGTAGCGCTCCAGGCGATACTCGGCGACGGGGTCGTTGTCCAGGGTGGCTTCGATGTTCTGCGAGCCCATGTCCAGGTAGGGCGCGATGAAGTAGCGTGAGCCCACATCCAGGGGTTGGTAGAACTCACTGTACAGCGCTTGCTGGTCACCGATCTGGCCGCGGGTCAGCCATTCGGCGCCAAGGCTGTTGATGCCGTTGACCCGGTAGCTGGCGCCCAGGTTGAAAGCGCTGTCACCGCGCAGGTCATCGGACAGGTTCAGGCCCAGGCGCAGGTAGTCGGTGCCGCCGCGTCGGCCGCGGGCGTTGATCACCAAGGTGTGGTCGTTGCCCTTGTGCACCACGCGGTACTGCACCCTGTCGAAGTAGTCCAGGCCATACAGCGTACCCATGTCGGTCTGCAGGCGGTCCAGTTCCAGCGGTGCGTCGATCGGCTGGCGGATGTACGAGCGGATCACATCATCGCTGACCTTGGAGTCGTTTTCGATCCGGATTGCGGTGATTACCGGCGTGCGCTGGCGCGGCGAGCGGGCAATGGCCAGGCTGGCGTCGCCCTCGAGCTGGCGCAGGGCGGCCAGGCGCGGGTCAAGCAGGCGAGTGGCGCGGTAACCGGCGTCGATCATGTCGCGTGCACGGCCGAAATCTGTCACGCCGAAGGCGGTCAGCGATGGCTGGATGAGGATGTCGTCGCGGTGCAGGCTGGCCAGTTGTTCTTCGGAGTTGCGCCGGGTCATCAAAGTGATCGACTGATTCAGCACGTCGACCACCGTCAGTAATTGCTTGCGATCGCGCAGCGGGGTGCCGATGTCGACCACGATGGCCAGGTCCACGCCCATTTCGCGGGCCACATCCACCGGAATGTTGTCGACCATGCCGCCGTCCACCAGCAGACGGCCGTCCAGTTCGACCGGGGCGAACACGGCGGGGATCGACATGCTGGCGCGGATTACCTGGGGCAGGTGACCACGGCGGAATACGACTTTTTCGCCACTGGCGATGTCGGTGGCCACGGCGCGGAAGGGGATGGGCAGCTTATCGAAGTCGCGGGTGTCGGCGGTATGCGCCAGTTTGCTTTCCAGTAGCAGTGACAAGTTCTGGCCCTGAATCACACCCAGCGGCAGGCCCATGCTGCCGTCGTCGCGAAAGCTGAGCTTCTGCTTGACCAGGAAGTCACGGTCATCCTGCTTGCGCCGGAACGGCACATCCTTGCGCGGCGGGGCATCGGAGAGCGCCTGTTGCCAGTCAAGGGTGGTCGCGAGTTTTTCCAGCTCTTCGACACTGTAGCCCGAGGCGTACAGGCCGCCGACCACCGCGCCCATGCTGGTGCCGGCGATGGCGTCGATGCGCACACCCTGTTCCTCCAGTGCTTTGAGCACGCCGATGTGGGCCAGGCCACGGGCAGCACCGCCAGACAACACCAGGCCGACCTTGGGCCTGGCGGGTTCCGCAGCGATTGCCGTAAGCGAGGTGAGTGCGAGCAGAAAACAGAACAGCAGACGGCGCATCGTGACTCTCAAACCGTGGGCTAAAGACCGCTAGTATAAGCGGCCCCTTACCTGGAGATGTTTCACCATGGCTGACAACAAGCCGGAAATCGTCATCACCTATTGCACCCAGTGCCAGTGGCTGCTGCGTGCGGCCTGGCTGGCTCAGGAACTGCTCAGCACCTTTGCCGACGACCTAGGCCGGGTTGCGCTGGAGCCGGGCACCGGGGGTGTCTTCCGCATCACCTGCAATGGCGTGCAGATCTGGGAGCGCAAGGCCGACGGCGGTTTCCCCGAGGCGAAGGCACTGAAGCAGCGGGTGCGCGACCTGGTCGACCCGCAGCGTGACCTTGGTCACAACGACCGCTGATCAGGCGCCCTCGGTCAGTGGCCGCTGCCTGGGCGGCTGCTCGGCAGCCAGGCGGCTGGACAGCACGATGGCGAAGATGATCAGCGCGCCGCCCAGCAGCATGCGCACGGTAGGTGTTTCGGCGAACACTGCCCAGGCCACGGCAATGCCGTAGACCGGCTCCATACCGAACACGACCGCAGCGGTGCGCGCCTTGATCACTGCCAGGCTGGCGACGAACAGGCTGTGCGCCACCCCCGTGCAGAAAATGCCGAGCAGGGCGATCCACAGCCAGTCCAGGGTCGCAACGTCGGCCAGGCCGGGCGCTGCGAACGGCAGCAGGCACAGGCCCACCACCAGGTTTTGCCACAGAGCGGCCTGTACCGCAGGCAAACGGCCGGAGCCGGCCCGGTTGGTCAGTGACAGCAGCGAGAACAGCAGGCCCGAGAGCAATGCCCAGAGCAGGCCGCCGGTGGCTTCGCTGGCCAGGTCGAATGCTGGTGTGACCAGTATCAGGCCGATGCTGACCAGCACGACCAAGACGGCTTCGTTACGGTGGATACGCTCGCGGAACAGCAGGCTTTCGAGGATCACCGTAAAGGCCGGGAAGCTGGCGAAGCCGAGGGTGGCGATGGCTACCCCGCCCACTTTGACGGCGATGAAGAAACTGACCCAGTGGCCGGCCAGCAGCACACCGCCGAGCAGCAGGCGGCGCGCATCCTGGCTGCTCAGGCGTTGCCAGCCCGGACCGGCCAGGCTGGCGAACAGGGCCAGGGCGAGTACGGCGAAGGTGGCGCGACCGAAGACGATGATCGCCGGGCTGGCGCTGGTGGCCAGTTTGCCGAAGACGCCGGTAAGGCCGAAGAACAGCGCGCCAATGTGCAGGGCGCCGAGGGCGGTGCGGTGGTTCATGGTGGGTCCTTGATGGAGATCTCTACAGGCAGTGCCGGCCCTTTCGCGGGTGAACCCGCTCCTACAGGTGTGCTGGCCCTTTCGCGGGTGAACCCGCTCCTACAGGTGTGCCGGGCCTTTCGCGGGTAAACCCGCTCCTACAGGTTTTTGCACAACCTTCAGGCGGGGGCATCCTGTAGGAGCGGGTTTACCCGCGAAAGGGCCGGTAAAGGCAAAGTCTAAAGCCTCAGGCAAACACATTCTGTCGCAAGACTGCTGTCAGTTATCGCCAGACTCTCGCCGCAAAGCCAAAGGTGTACACCCGAACGCCCGCAGCATCGCCGCTGAAAAGGCACTTTGCGAGCTATACCCCACCTGCGCCGCAATTTCGCCCATCGGCAGCACGGTCTGCACGATTAGCCGCCGTGCCTTGAGCAACCGCCGCTGGCGAATGTAGTCCATCGGAGTCATCCCGCACTCCGTAGTAAATCGCGCATGCAGCCGGGCAATGGACAACCCGGCGATGCGTGCAAGGTCGGCAACCTGCAGCGGGTAGGCAGCATGCTGTTCGATATGCGCATCGAAGGCGCTGTAGGCAGGCGCTGGCTGGGGTGCACGCTGGCTGCCGCCGTGGCGTTGAGGCTGGCCAGCAGCAGTGCCGCGCCCTGACGGGCAATCAGTGGGTCGTGCACGGGGCTGGTCGCCAGCCAGTCCACCAGTTGCTGCTGGCGCTCATCCAGGCTTACGGCGGCGGGGCGGTCGAGCAGGCGGCGGCTGGCATCGGCATGCTCGCCCAGGTGCTCGCGCAGCCAAGGCTCCCCTGGCACATCAAGCACCAGGCAATCACTGCCGGCATCGCTGGCGCACGTGTGATGAGCACCCGCCGGGACCACGATCAGCCCCTGGCGATCGATGCCGGCGCCATGCCCCTGGACCTCGAACTCCAGGCGGCCGCGCAGGCCGAACACCAGTTGCGGGTGTTCGTGGCTATGGGCGATCAGGCTGTCGCGGTAATGGCGCAACGAGAGGATCGGGCCGGCGGTCATGGGGGCTTCCTCGCAGGGCAGGCGCCCATTGTGCCTCAATCCCTGCACGCCATCACTCGTCACCGTTTTGCCATGGCGCTGTCATGTGCGCCTGCCAGTCTCCAGCAAACTGCGCCGGAGCCTACCCATGACCCATGCCGAACTGTCCCGCCCCTCGCGCAAGCAACGTGTGCGTACCCTGTGGATCTCCGACGTGCACCTGGGTACCCGCGACTGCCAGGCCGAACACCTGTCGCAATTTCTCAAGGGCTACCAGGCTGATCGCGTCTACCTGGTTGGCGATATCATCGATGGCTGGAAGCTGCGCGGCGGGATCTACTGGCCGCAAGCCCACACCAACGTGATTCGCCGGCTGCTGACCATGAGCAAGCGCGGTACCGAGGTGATCTACGTCACCGGCAACCATGACGAATTCCTGCGCCGCTACTCAAAGTTGATTCTGGGCAACATTCAGCTGGTAGACGAGGCCGAGCACCTGACAGCCGATGGCCGCCGACTGCTGGTGGTCCATGGCGATCAGTTCGATGTGATTACCCGTTACCACCGCTGGCTGGCGTTTCTGGGTGATCGCGCCTACGAATTCACCTTGGTGCTCAACCGCTGGCTCAACCACTGGCGAGCGCGGTATGGCTATGGTTACTGGTCGCTGTCGGCGTACCTCAAGCACAAGGTGAAAGGCGCGGTGAACTTCATCAGCGACTTCGAGAATGCCATTGCCCATGAATGCACCCGTCGTGGGTTTCATGGAGTGGTGTGCGGGCATATCCATCATGCCGAGATCCGCAAAGTGGGTGAGGTGGACTACCTCAATTGCGGGGACTGGGTGGAGTCGTGCACGGCCCTGATCGAGCATTGGGATGGCAGCGTCGAACTGTATCGGCTGGCCGAAGCGCAGGCCGTGGCGGCGTTGCGCGAGCCGGCTTAGGGGCCGAGGGCAGAGTGCCGCCAAGCGGCCTCGGACGCTTACAGCCTGAGCTTGCCCAGCAGGATATCCCGGAACATCACGAAATCCCCGGCCAGGCTGTACAGCGGATAGGTAAAGGTCGCTGGCCGATTCTTCTCGAAAAAGAAGTGCCCGACCCAGGCAAAGCCATAGCCGAACACCGGCACGGCCAGCAGCAGCAACCATTTGCCACTGCCAATGGTGTAGGCCAGCAGCGCTATCACCAGGCTGGTGCCGACGAAGTGCAGGCGGCGGCAGGTGGGGTTGCTGTGCTCCCCCAGATAGTACGGATAGAACTCGGCAAAACTGCGAAACTGCGCTGTGCTGTTCATGGCAGTGCTCCGGGATTAATACTTCTGGACAAGATACACGGCGTGGAGCCTGATTCGAGTCTAGAGTGACTGACGGGGCCTACCAGTGACAATAGGCGCCAAATGAGTATCCTTGGGGTTCACCGCAGGAGCGGTTGGTAAAAGAAGCCTGTCATGAGCGAAAGAACAACGTCAGCCAGTTGGGCATCAGGGATCGTGAAGGCACTTGAACTGGAAGGGCTGGATTGCAGAGCCATGTTCAAGCAATTGGGGTTGGACTTTGCCGCCCTCGACGACCCCGATGCACGTTTTCCGCAAGACTCCATGACCCGCCTCTGGCAGCTGGCGGTGGAGCTGTCGGGCAATGAGGCCATCGGCCTGAACATGGCACGGGTGGTTCGCCCGGCGTCCTTCCATGTGGTGGGCTATGCGTTGATGTCCAGCCGCACCCTGGCCGAGGGCTTCAAGCGCCTGGTGCGCTACCAGCGCATCATCGCCGAAAGCTCCGACCTCAGTTTCGTCCTCGGCCCCGAGGGCTATTCGCTGATTCTGACCGTGCACGGCGACCACCTGCCGCCAACCCGGCACAGCGCCGAAGCGTCGCTGGCCTGTGCGCTGGCGCTGTGCAAATGGCTCAGTGGCCGGCCGGTCCAGCCGCGGCGGGTCCTGGTGCAGGGGCCGCAGCCGAAGAATGTCGAGCCTTACAAGGTGGCGTTCCATTCGCCGCTGGTGTTCGGCGCCCCACATGATGCACTGGTGTTCGAGCGGGCCGACATGGAGGCGCCGCTGCCGACCGCGAACGAGGCCATGGCGGTGCTGCACGACCGGTTTGCCGGCGAGTACCTGGCACGCTTCTCCGAAAGCCGGGTCAGCCACCGCGTACGCCAGGTGTTGTGCCGCATCCTGCCGCAGGGTGAGCCCAAGCGCGAAACCCTGGCCCAGGCCCTGCACCTGTCGCAGCGCACCTTGCAACGGCGGCTGCAGGAGGAAGGCACCAGCTTCCAGACCTTGCTTGACGACACGCGCCGCGAACTGGCCGAACAATACCTGGCCCAGCCGGGCATGACCTTGCTGGAAACCGCCTACCTGCTGGGCTTTGCCGACCCCAGCAACTTCTATCGGGCGTTCCGCCGCTGGTTCGATGCCACGCCCAGCGAGTACCGCGCCCGCCTGGGCGCGGAAGGCGAAGTGCTCAGTGACGCCAGAACGCCGGCATGCACAACACCAGCACCGTGATGATTTCCAGGCGACCCAGCAGCATGCCGCCCGCCAGAATCCATTTGGCCGCGTCAGGCAGCGTCGCGTAGTTGCCCGCCGGGCCGATCACTTCACCCAGGCCCGGGCCTACACCCGAAACCGTGCCGGCGGCGCCGGTCAGCGCGGTCATCCAGTCCACGCCCAGCAGCGACAACAGCAGCGCCATGACACAGATGGTAATCGCGAAGAAGAACGAGAACGTCAGGATCGAGCGCACGATGTCTTCGTCGAGGCGATGGCCGTTGTATTTCTGCTTGATCACCGCGCGCGGGTGAATCAGCTGGTTGAGGCTGGCCTTCAACAGGATGTAGGCCACCTGGAAGCGGAAAATCTTTATGCCGCCTGCGGTCGAGCCGGAGCAGCCGCCAACGAAGCCCAGGTAGAAGAACAGCATCAACGAGAAGTTGCCCCACAGGCTGTAGTCACCCAAGGAGAAACCGGTGGTGGTGACCACCGAGGTCACGTTCAGCGCCACATGGCGCAGGGCATCGAGCCAGTGCAGGTTGGTGCTGTACCAGTACCAGGTGCCCAGCACCAGCCAGGTGACCACCAGCATGCCCAGCAAGCCTTGCACCTGCTGATCGCGGATCAGCGCCTTGCGGTTGCCGCGCAGGGTGGCTACGTAAAGGGTGAACGGCAGGCTGCCCATGATCATCACCACCACCGCCACCCAGTGCACGGCCGGGATATCCCATTTCGCCAATGACTGGTCGGAGGTGGAGAAACCGCCGGTAGAGATAGCCGACATGGCATGGTTGATTGCATCGAACGGGCTCATGCCCGCCCACCAGAAGGCCAGCGCGCCGAGTATCGAGAAACCGACGTAAACCCCCACGATGGACTTGGCGACCATGTGCGAACGCGGCATGACCTTTTCCGAGCGGTCGGACGATTCGGTCTGGAACAGGCGCATGCCACCGATGCGCAGCAGCGGCAGGATCGCCACCGCCATGGCGATGAAGCCGATACCGCCGAGCCAGTGCAGCATCGAGCGCCACATGAGGATGCCCGGCGACATGTTATCGAGCCCGCTGAGCACAGTGGCGCCAGTGGCGGTGATGCCTGACATGCTTTCGAAGAAGGCGTCGGTGTAGCTGATGTGCTGGGTCAGCAGGAACGGTAGCGCGGCGAACACGCACACCACCAGCCAGCTGCTGACGGTCAGCAGGTACATGTCGCGCGGGCGCAGGTGTACATGCTCCGGGCGCCCCTGCACCACCAGGGCCAGGCCGGCGATGAAGGTGATCAGGCTCGACCAGAGAAACGACGGCATGTCGCCGGTGCGCTCGAAGATCACCAGGGTCGCCATGGGCACGGCCATGCCGACGGCCAGGGTAATCAGGAAGATGCCGATGATGAAACCAATGATCCTTAAGGTCGGCAACGCCATGTGATCTGCTCAGACTCGAAACGGAAGGGCGCCATTCTACCTATGGGTCTGGTGATGTAAACGCTAGAATGGCCGCACATTCACCTGCCAGGAGGGTAGCCGATGGAGGCTCTCGACGCATTGCTCAACCGTGTTTCCGTGCCACGCCTGACTGACCCGGCGCCCAATGCCGCCCAGCGCGAGGCGCTGTTCCAGGCTGCCCTGCGCGCCCCGGACCATGGTCAGCTGCGGCCGTGGCGTTTTCTAACCATCGAAGGCCAGGGCCGCGAGAAGCTGGGTGAGCTGTTCGCCGAAGCCGTGCAGCACAAGGGCGATGCCAGCCAGGCAGCCTTGGACAAGGCCCGTGCCATGCCGCTGCGGGCGCCGTTGCTGATCGTGGTGGTGGCCAGGTTGCAGGACCATTTCAAGGTGCCCAAGTCCGAGCAGCGCCTGGCGGCGGGCTGTGCGGCGCACGGTATTCTGATTGCTGCGCACGCGCAGGGGATCGGCGCGGTGTGGCGTACCGGTGACATGGCTTTCGATGCCCATGTGCACAAGGGGTTGGGGTTGGCCGAGAACGAGGAACTGATCGGCTACCTGTATGTCGGCACGCCGCTGACCGAGCCGCGGACGGCGCCGGTGCTGGAAACGGCTGATTTCGTCAGTAGCTGGGGTGAGTAACCTGGCCTTGGGCTGATTCATGCATCAAGGCATCCGGCCTCTTCGCGGGTGAACCCGCTCCACATCCCCTGTAGGAGCGGGTTTACCCGCGAAGAGGCCTGGCGCCTTTGCACCCCATCAACTGCCTGCCGCTCCAGCCAAGGGCAACTCCAGCCTGGCCACAAACCCACCCTGTGGATGATTCTCCAGCACCAGGCTACCGCCATGGCGCTCCGCTGCCTTGCGCGCAATCGCCAGCCCCAGGCCATGCCCCGGTGCTTCCTGCCCCGGCGCGCGGAAGAACGGCTCACCCAGTTGCGCCAGGTGCTCCTCTGCCGCCCCAGGCCCATGGTCACGCACGCTGATCACGATGCGGTCCTGCTCGCGCGCGGCGCTGACCTCGACCGGCTGGCCCGCCGGGTTGAAGCGCAGGGCATTGCGCAGCAGGTTGTCAACGGCACGCTCGATCAGCGTTGGCCAACCCTGCAAGCTCAAACCTGGCTGCGCCTCCAGGCGCACGTCCTGATCCGGCGCGCTCAGCAGGGCGTCCTTGCGCACGCTGCCGAGTAGTGCATTGAGGTCGACCGGTTCGGCATGGGCTTGTTCGGCATCCACCCGGGCCAGGGCGAGGATTTCGCTGATCAGGTCTTCCAGGCGGTCGCATTCGCGGGTCAGGCGCGGCCACAGCGCTTGCCGCTGCTCAGGCTCGGCGCGTTCGGCCAGGGCCAGGGCGATGCGCAGCCGGGCCAGTGGCGAGCGCAGTTCGTGGGACACGTCGCGTAGCAGCTGGCGCTGGCTGCCAATGGTGCTTTGCAGGCGTGCGCCCATCTTGTTGAAGTCCTTGGCCAGCACGCCAAACTCGTCGCGCCGCGCTGCCAGCCGTGCCAGGCTGTTCTGCTGATAGGTGGTCTGGCCCAGGTCGTGTACGGCACTGCGCAGGCGGCTTAGCGGGCGGGTAATGGACAGCGTCACCAGCAGGCTGAACAGGGTCAGCACGACCAAGGCAATGCCCAGTGCGCTGAGCGGCCAAAGCAGGCTCTCGCGGTGCCAGGCATCCAGCGCCGGGTGAGGGATGCGGTAGATCAGCAAGTAGGTTTCGCCGGTGTCGGGGCTGGTGTATTCCTCGGTCAGCCGGCGCCATGGCAAGCGCCGCTGGTCATTGTGCTGGCGCGCTTCGAAGGCTGCCGCACGGCGTGGGAAGGTACCGGGCACCACGGCTTCACCGCTATCGTCGAGCACCTGCACGTCGATCTTGTAGCGGTCCTTGCGTCGTTCCAGAAAGTGCTGTGCCGCCTCCAGGCCTTCCTGCTCGTAGTGCTTGGTCCACTTGCTGGCCAGGGTATTCAGGCCCGGGTGACGGCTGAGGATCCAGGCGTCCTGGTTGAGCATGTGCCCCAGCAGGATCGACAGGCCTGCGACCAGGGTGATGGCCAGCCAGAAGCTGGCCAGGATGCGCCAGAACAGTGAACGCAAGTGCACCTCCTAAACGGGAAAAGCCCGGCCCGCAGTGATGCGGGCCGGGCACGGGGCGGACAGCTTACTGGGCCTTGGCGCCTTTTTCAGCTTTCCAGGCCTGGAACTCTTGCCACTCGGCTTTCTTGGCGGCGCGTTCTTTTTGCAGTTCATCGAACTTCTTCTGCTGGTCAGGCGTGAGCAACTTGCGCACTGCGCTGTCGGTCTTGTCGCGGCTGGCTTGCAGCTCATCCTTCATGGCCTTCTGGTCGGCTGCCGGCAGTTTGGACAGGTAGCGCTCGGTAATGTCGCGGCGCTGCTGCATCTGCTCGCCCATCAGCTTGCCGATCTGCTGGCGCTGATCGCGGCTCAGGTCCAGTTGGTGGAAAGGCGCATCACCGCGATGATGCGGGCCGTCGTGGCGCGGGCCGCCGTCAGGCATGGCCATGGCCACGGTCGGCAAAGCGGCAGCGAACATCAGGGCGATAAGGGTCTTGCGCATGGTGTCTCTCCTTTCATAGGCCGGTGATTACCGGATGAGCACAGTCTAGGGAGATCACCGTCAAGCGCAGTCAGGGGATGGTAAAGGCAAAGTAAAGATGATGGGTCGGTGCAGCCACGGCCTTGTGCCGCGCAAGGGGGGCGCACAGCGGCCCCGGTGTGTTTACAGGCAGTAGTAATAGCCACGGCTACGCAACGCCACTATGCGTGGCCGGCCATCGGCGTGGGGGCCGATCTTCTTGCGCAGGTTGCTGACATGCATGTCCAGGCTGCGGTCGTACAGGGTCAGCTTGCGGCCCAGGCCGATCTGCGCCAGTTCCTGTTTTTCCAGCGGCTCGCCGGGCTGACGCAGCAGCGCTTCAAGAATACGGCTTTCGGACAGGGTCAGGGTCATTTCGCGGCCATCGATGCTGGCCACGCCCCGCGCAGGGCTGTAGACCAGGTCACCCAGTTCCATCTGGCTGGTCGTGGCGGTGGGGTGGCTGCGGCGCAGTACCGCGCGCAGTCGGGCAGTGAGCTCACGCGGGTCGCAGGGTTTGGCCAGGTAGTCGTCGGCGCCCAGCTCCAGGCCGAGAATGCGGTCCAGCGGCTCGCCGCGGGCTGACAGCATCAGCACCGGCAGCTCGGCATGCTCGCTGCGCAGCTGCTTGAGAAGTTCCAGGCCGCTGCCGTCGGGCAACATCACATCCAGTACCACGGCAGCAGGGGCATGCTCAGCCAGGGCCTGGCGTGCGCTCTGGCCATCGTGGCAGGCACGCACGGAAAACCCTTCCTGGGTCAGCCAGCTGCCGAGCAGCTCGCACAGTTCCTGGTCATCATCAATCAGTAACAGCTCGCTCATGACTCACTCAATTCAACCATTGACGGCGGTGATTCGGTCCGCCAGTGGCAAAGATACCGCAGACTGATGGCCTGAGTATAACTGCTGGTAACGCGTGGCCCTCTTCGCGGGTGAACCCGCTCCTACAGCGGTCTGTGTCCAACCACCGACATGTGTCCACCACCAATCTGTGTAGGAGCGGGTTTACCCGCGAATACGGTAGC
>NZ_JBAMDI010000154.1:0-23395 GCF_036961695.1 Pseudomonas sp. CGJS7
GTTTACCCGCGAATACGGTAGTGGCGGCAACGGTGAACGGCGGGTGGAGATTGGCCAGCAGGGCCGGCCCTTTCGCGGGTAAACCCGCTCCTACAGGCGACCGGTGGCGCCTTGATTACCAGCGCCCAGCCGCATCCTGGTCACTCTGCCGCCCCTCCACCCACCTTGGCCCTTCCTGGGTATTCTCCTTCTTCCAGAACGGCGCCCGGGTCTTCAGGTAGTCCATGATGAAGTTGCAGGCATCGAACGCCGCCTGCCGATGGGCACTGGCCACCCCTACGAACACAATCGGTTCGCCCGGCTCCAGCGCACCGATGCGGTGCAGCACCTCCACCTTCAATAGCGGCCAACGCTGCTCGGCCTCGACCACGATCTTGGCCAGGGCCTTTTCGGTCATGCCCGGATAGTGTTCGAGGAACATCCCCGCCACTTCGCGGCCATCGTTGAAATCCCGCACATAGCCGACAAAACCGACCACCGCGCCCACGCCCACATTGGCTGCATGCATGGCATTGGTCTCAGCCCCCGGGTCGAACGCGCCTTCCTGCACTCGCACAGCCATGTTCAGCCTCCGGTCACCGGTGGGAAGAACGCCACTTCATCGCCCTCTTCCAGCGGTTCATCGAGCTTGCACAGCTCTTCGTTGCGCGCGCACATCAGGTTCTGCTCGGCCAGCACTTCGTACTGCCCGCCCTTGGCTACCAAGGCCTGGCGCACATCATCGAGCACCTTGAACGCCCCCTCCACCCGCTCGGCATCCACGCCCAACAGTTCGCGGTAACGGGCGAAGTACATCACCTTGACCTTCATCACGCCTCCACCTTGTAATGGCCACTCTTGCCACCGAGTTTTTCCAGCAGGCGCACCTGCTCGATGACCATACCTTTATCCACAGCCTTGCACATGTCATAGATCGTCAGCGCGGCCACGCTGGCGGCGGTCAGCGCCTCCATCTCCACACCGGTCTGCCCGGCCAGCTTGCAGCGGGCGACGATGCGCACGGCATCCTGCCCCTCGGCGCTGAGCTCGACCTTGACGCTGGTGAGCATCAGCGGGTGGCACAGCGGAATCAGGTCGCTGGTTTTTTTCGCCGCCTGTATCCCGGCAATGCGCGCCACGGCGAACACGTCACCCTTGGGGTGTTCACCGTCGACGATCATCTGCAAGGTCTGCGGCAACATGCGCACCCGCGCCTCGGCGGTAGCCTCGCGCTCGGTCACGGCCTTTTCAGTGACGTCGACCATGTTGGCCCGCCCCTGGGAATCAAGATGTGTCAGCACTGCTCTGCTCCTGTGAAGGGAGTTCGCAGTGTAAACCTGTGGGTCAGGTTTGAGCAGAGGTATGTGTCGGCAGGTTTTGCCTCTTCGCAGGCACGCCCGCTCCCACAGGAGCTCCACGGCCTCGAATCAAGTGGAGATCCTGTGAACGGGCGTGTCCACGAAGAGGCCGGGCATTAATCTGCCCGGCTACAGGGTTTACAAATGAGACTCGGCGTACTCGGCCAGCACCGAGCGAGGCACGCCCTGCAGGGTGATGTGCACGCCGTGGGGGAAGTCCTTGAAGCGCTCGGTCAGGTAGGTCAGGCCCGAGCTGGTCGCGGACAGGTAGGGGGTGTCGATCTGCGCCAGGTTACCCAGGCAGACCACCTTGGACCCGGAGCCGGCACGGGTGATGATGGTTTTCATCTGGTGCGGCGTCAGGTTCTGGCACTCGTCAATCAGGATCAGGCTCTGCTGGAAGCTACGGCCACGGATGTAGTTCAGCGACTTGAACTGCAGCGGCACGCGCTCAAGGATGTATTCGACGCTGCCATGGGTGCTTTCGTCATCCATGTGCAAGGCTTCGAGGTTGTCGGTGATGGCGCCCAGCCACGGCTCCATCTTCTCTGCTTCGGTACCCGGCAGGAAGCCAATCTCCTGGTCCAGCCCCTGCACGCTGCGGGTGGCGATGATGCGCCGGTAGCGCTTGCTGACCATGGTTTGCTCGATGGCCGCAGCCAGTGCCAGGATGGTTTTACCGGAGCCGGCGGCGCCGGTCAGGTTCACCAGGTGGATATCCGGGTCCAGCAGGGCAAACAGCGCCAGGCTTTGGTGAATGTCGCGTGGTTTCAGGCCCCAGGCTTCCTGGTGGAGCAATGGCTCCTGGTGCAGGTCGAGCAGCAACAGTTCGTCGTCACGAATGCCCTTGATCCACCCGACGAAGCCCTGCTCATCGATGATGAACTCGTTGACGTGCACGGCTGGCAGGTTGTCGATCATCTGCACCCGATGCCAGGTGCGGCCGCGCTCCTGGCGGGTATCGACCTTGCTCACGCGGTCCCAGAACGAGCCGGTGACCGAATGGTAGCCCTTGGACAGCAAGGACACGTCATCGACCAGTTGGTCGGTGCTGTAGTCCTCAGCCGCTATACCGCAAGCGCGCGCCTTCAGGCGCATGTTGATGTCTTTGGTGACCAGCACGACGTCCAGGTCGGTGCGCCGGGCCCGGACTTCGAGCAACTGGTTGATGATGATGTTGTCGTTGAGGTTTTCCGGCAGCAGCTTGTTCGGCTCGTTGCGCGGGGTCATCAGGATGGACAGGAACCCCTTGGGGCCGCTCTTGTTGCGCTGGATCGGTACGCCCTGCTCGACATCGCTGGGCGAAGCGTCACCGAGGGTCTGGTCTATCAGGCGGATGGCCTGGCGGCATTCGGCGGCGATACTCTGTTTGCCGGTCTTGAGCTTGTCGAGTTCCTCCAGCACCGTCATCGGGATGGCGACATGGTGCTCCTCGAAGTTCAGTAACGCGTTAGGGTCGTGAATCAGGACGTTGGTATCGAGCACATACAGGATTGGCTTGCTGGAGGAAGGGTTGCGTCCTTGGTCATCCATACTCGGTCACCTTATGTCGAAGCCACACGGCGTGGTCTGTTACGCCGCAGAGTGACTGCCGCTGTCCCCGTATCCGCGTTGTTACGGGCGGGAAGCGAACCTGGCTAGGTGGGCCTGGATGACGCCACCTGTGCTGCAGGAATCGGCTGTCTGGTTTCTTCATACCGCAAAAACCATGACCGAAAAAAGCACTTTTACGCATTTTTGAAGTTTATTTTTCCGATTGACGAAGAGGCCTTGGCGCCAGCGTCAGAGGGGACTACGCTCAGAAGTCATACCCTCTATTCGCGGTATCCATATTCCCGGCAATCCTCCCAGCCGATGCCGCTTTGCGCGGTATTGCGCAACAGCCAATCCACCGCCGGCTGCGCCTTGGGAAGGCTGTCATGAAACTGGATCACGCCCTTGCGCCACAACAGCATCAGGGTCAATACGCGCTGTGCGGACGCCTCTGCGCTCAATGCACCGTCATCCTGGGCATCGATGTCCCACAACGATACCCGCAACTGCTGGCGGACCATGAACGCCTCGCCGTCAGCCCGGCGCTGGCCATAAGGTGGGCGGAACAGCGGCACATACTGCTCGGGCAGATCAGCCTGCACCCGCGCCTGGCTGCGCCGCAGCGAATCCTGCCAGTCGGTCCACTGCGCATGGGAGCGGTATTCCCACCCCTGGATACCCACGCACTGCCCGTCATAGAGCTGGCGCAAGGCGTTTGCCGCCGCGCCATCACGGCGTTGCTGCAAGCGGTTACCGAGAGTGAAGAACGTGCCTTCGAGCTTTTGCCGGCGCAGGTAATCGGTGAGTAGATCCGTACTGCCCCCCTCGGGCCCGGGCCCACCGACAAAGGTCAGCAGGAACATGCGGTCGTTCAGTTCGTCACCCTTGCGCTCACGCGAAGACAGCCGCTCGATTTCGCTGCTGGTCTGCGGTAGCAACGCCGCCTTGCGCAGTTGCTCGTCCAGATAGCGGACATGGAACTGGTGGCTCGGCTCGATCCAGCCGGTATAGAACGCACCGACATCGGCAGCGAACGTCGCCGCTTGTGTGCGCAACTCCGCCATGGACGTAACCGGGTAGCAGAATGATGCGTCCTGCTCACAGCTGCGCTGCGCCTGTTGATAACCCTCCCACAACCGCTGCCACATGCGCGCACGAACCTGGCGCACCTTCTGCAGGTTGATCTGCCGCAACCCCAGCCGGGCCGCCAGGCTTGCGTCATCCAGCAACTCGCTTTCGTGCAGCGCTTGAGCGAACGAAAGGATTTCTGCCCGAGAGGCCACATCGAACAGCGCCGGGCTGTCCAGCTGTTCGGGCCACAGGCTGCGGTCCAGGCTGACCTGGGGTGAAGGGGCGGCTTGCACGGCCAGGCTCAGCAGGCCGGCCAGCAAGGCAGAAGCAATGCGCACAGTGGAGGCTCCGCAACGACAAAACGCGAACTATAGCGTCTGCACCGACCATGGGCTGTGACTATCGTCGCCATAGTTTGGACTTGTACCGCCCACCCCGTAGAATCCTCGGCCAACGATGCCAGGAGCCGACCCGATGCTGACGGTGATTTCCCCCGCCAAGACCCTCGACTACGACACCCCGCCAGTGACCGAGCGTTTCACCCTGCCCCAGTACCTGGATGAATCCCAGGCCCTGATCCAGCAGCTGCGCGAACTGTCGCCGGCGCAGATCAGCGAGCTGATGCACCTGTCCGACAAGCTCGCCGGCCTGAATGCTGCGCGCTTTGGCAGCTGGACCCCAGACTTCACCCCGGCCAATGCCAAGCAGGCGCTGCTGGCGTTCAAGGGTGACGTGTACACCGGCCTCGATGCCGAGAGCCTGAGTGAAGACGACTTCAGCTACGCTCAGGGCCACCTGCGCATGCTTTCGGGCCTATATGGCCTGCTGCGCCCGCTCGACCTGATGCAGCCCTACCGCCTGGAGATGGGCACCAAGCTGGCCAACGCCCGCGGCAAGGACCTGTACGCCTTCTGGGGCACGCGCATCAGCGAATGGCTGAACCAGGCCCTGGCCGACCAAGGCGATGACGTGCTGTTGAACCTGGCCAGTAACGAGTATTTCAGTGCAGTGAAACGCAGTGCACTGAAGGCCCGGGTGATCAACGTCGACTTCAAGGACCAGAAAAACGGCCAGTACAAGATCATCAGCTTCTACGCCAAGAAAGCCCGCGGCATGATGAGCCGCTTCGTCATCCAGCAGCGCATCAGCACCCCGGAACAGCTCAAGCAGTTTGATGCTCAGGGGTACTACTACAGTGCCGAGCAGTCCAAGCCGGACCATTTGGTGTTCCTGCGCGATCACCCCGCGGAGTGAGCCTGCCCCTTCACGGCCAAACCCGCTCTTACAGGTAATGCGCTACCTGTAGGAGCGGGTTCACCCGCGAAGAGGCCAGCAGCTCTGCCCCCCTCTCTGCCCTGCAACAGGGCACGCTGCAAACCGCCATCACGCCACGAATCCGACGCCAAAAATCCGTCACACCTCCCTTTATCGCCAAACGCCATAAGACCGTTCATACCTTTTTTGACGAATTCCGAAAAAATTTTTCAGATGCTGGCATAAAAATATCTCGCAACAGTTACGTCCTTTATACACGGGGGTGAAACACCCACGTGCTATCAATTTGAAACTGTCCGCAACTGAATAAATATTTAGAAATCTTTCATTCGGGCGAAACGGGCTCAGGAACTTCTGCCAAAGCCAATCGCTCATAGTGCCGTAACGATTTTCCTGCCTACGGGCTGTGAGAGATGACTTACAGATGACAGCAGCGGGTATCCACTGCCCGCCATGAGAAAATCGACAGGGATCACGGAAACCTCCGAAGACCTTGTCCATGCAGGAGAGACGCGCCCCTTACAAATCGTCCTAGTGGTTGATTTCAAAGGATTTATTCACTTGAAAAAACAAGCACAGCAACGCGCCAAGTAACGCATTGCAATAAAGACGGCTGCATTTCAGGGCACGTTTTTTAATGAATGGCTATTGAGTGCCAACTTTGAGCGCATAACTTTTTGCGTTCCGGATTTATTTTGCCTGCGCTCGGCGAAGTGTGCATTCGCCATGGATCCGTGCGCCCGAAAACTGTTGTTAATCAACCCAGCCCGGCTCTCTGCGGAGGCGTCGGCGTGATAAACACATGAGGTGATAGCGATGCGTATCAGCATCTTTGGTTTGGGTTATGTGGGTGCAGTCTGTGCAGGCTGCCTGACGGCGCGTGGCCATGAAGTGATCGGTGTGGACGTGTCCAGCACCAAGATCGACCTGATCAACCAGGGCAAGTCGCCCATCGTCGAACCTGGCCTGGAAGCACTGCTGCAACAGGGCATCGCCAATGGCCGCCTGCGCGGCACTACCGACTTCGCCGAAGCCATCCGTGCCAGCGATGTGTCGATGATCTGCGTGGGCACCCCCAGCAAGAAAAACGGCGACCTGGGCCTGGAGTACATCGAGTCCGTGTGCCGCGAAATCGGCTACGTGCTGCGTGACACCACCCGCCGTCACACCATCGTGGTGCGCAGCACCGTGCTGCCTGGCACCGTCAAGAACGTGGTCATCCCGATCCTCGAAGATTGCTCGGGCAAGAAGGCCGGCGTCGACTTCGGCGTGGCGGTCAACCCGGAATTCCTGCGTGAAAGCACCGCCATCAAGGACTACGACCAGCCACCGATGACAGTCATCGGCGAACTGGACAGCGCCAGCGGTGACATCCTCCAGGCCCTGTACGAAGAGCTCGACGCCCCGATCATCCGCAAGCCGATCGAAGTGGCCGAGATGATCAAGTACACCTGCAACGTATGGCACGCCACCAAGGTCACCTTCGCCAACGAAATCGGCAACATCGCCAAGGCCGTGGGCGTCGATGGCCGCGAAGTGATGGACGTGGTCTGCCAGGACAAGGTCCTCAACCTGTCCCAGTACTACATGCGCCCTGGCTTTGCCTTCGGCGGCTCTTGCCTGCCCAAGGACGTACGCGCCCTCACCTACCGCGCCGCCAGCCTCGATGTCCGTGCGCCGCTGCTCGACTCGCTGATGCGCAGCAACGAATCGCAGGTGCAGAACGCCTTCGAGCTGATCGAAGCCCACGACAAGCGCAAGGTCGCCCTGCTGGGCCTGAGCTTCAAGGCCGGCACCGACGACCTGCGCGAAAGCCCGCTGGTGGAACTGGCCGAGCGCCTGATCGGCAAGGGCTACCAGCTGGACATCTACGACGAGAACGTCCAGTACGCCCGTGTTCACGGCGCCAACAAGGATTACATCGAGTCGAAGATCCCGCACGTGTCGTCGCTGCTCAACGCCAACTTGCAGCAGGTGATCGACAACGCCGACATCATCGTCCTCGGCAACCGTGACGAGCAGTTCCGTGCGCTGGCCCTGCAAGCGCCAGCCGGCAAGCAGGTGATCGACCTGGTCGGCTTCATGAACAAACCGACCAGCACCACCGCCCGTACCGAAGGCATCTGCTGGTAAGTGCCCGGCCGGGCAGCGACGAGGCACTCGACAAGAGCCGCCTCCTCGCTGCCCACCCTTTCCCGAATTCTCGACGGATGCTGAACATGCAAAGGCTCCAGACAGTGCTGTTGCAGTGCGCCGGGTGGCTGCTCTACATGAGCCTGCTCATGCTGATCGCCCTGGCCCTGCCAGCTGATATCTTCGACTCGCAGTCGAAGCACTTCATCTTCCTGGTCGGCGCAGTCGGCATCTGGCGCTACTCCATGGGCGCCACCCATTTCATCCGCGGCATGATCTTCCTCTACGGCGTGTACCCGTACCTGCGCCGCAAGGTGCAGAAAATGGGTAATGCCACCGACCCGTCGCATGTCTACCTGATGGTCACCAGCTTCCGTATCGAAGCGCTGACCACCGCCCAGGTGTACAGCTCGGTGATCCGCGAGGCGATCAACTGCGGCTTCCCCACCACCGTGGTCTGCTCGCTGGTGGAAATGTCCGATGAACTGCTGGTGAAGAGCCTGTGGGCCAAGTACAACCCGCCGGCCCACGTGAAGCTGGACATCGTGCGTATCGCCGGTACCGGCAAGCGCGATGGCCTGGCCTACGGCTTCCGCGCCATCTCGCGCATGCTGCCGGACGAGAACGCCGTGGTGGCGGTGATCGACGGTGACACCGTGCTGGCCGACGGCGTGGTGCGCAAGACCGTGCCGTGGTTCAAGCTGTTCCCCAATGTGGGCGGCCTGACCACCAATGAATTCTGCGAAGTGCGCGGCGGCTACATCATGAGCGAGTGGCACAAGCTGCGCTTCGCCCAGCGCCACATCAACATGTGCTCGATGGCCCTGTCCAAGCGCGTACTGACCATGACCGGGCGCATGTCGATGTTCCGCGCCAGCGTGGTGACCAACCCCGAGTTCATCGCCGACGTCGAAAGCGACTCGCTGATGCACTGGCGCCTGGGCCGCTTCAAGTTCCTTACCGGGGACGACAAGTCCAGCTGGTTCAGCCTGATGCGCCTGGGCTACGACACCTTCTACGTGCCGGACGCCGCCATCAACACGGTCGAGCATCCGCCGGAAAAAAGCTTCCTCAAGGCCAGCCGCAAGCTGATGTACCGCTGGTACGGCAACAACCTGCGGCAGAACTCACGGGCACTGGGCCTTGGCCTGCGTCGCCTGGGGCTGTTCACCAGCATCGTGTTGTTCGACCAGCGCGTGTCGATGTGGACCAGCCTGCTGGGCCTGACCGTGGCGGTGATCGCCAGCCTCAAGTTCGGCATGGCCTTCTTGCTGGTGTACCTGCTGTGGATCGGCATCACCCGCCTGATCCTCACCATCATGCTGCTGTGCTCCGGCCACAACGTAGGCCCGGCCTACCCGCTGATTCTCTATTACAACCAGATCATCGGCGCGCTGATGAAGATCTACGTGTTCTTCCGCCTCGACAAGCAGTCGTGGACGCGTCAGCCCACTGCCCTCAAGCGTGACCTCGCCAGCTTTCAACAATGGTTCAACACCTGGTCCTCGCGGACCATGACCTTCTCGGCTGCCAGCATCTTCGTTGCTGTGCTGTTCATGGTCGTGTGAGCCCAACCCGGATCGGATCTAACAGGAACAAACCACCATGAATACCGCCGTGAACGTCAATGTCGTGCATGAGTCCGAAGCCCAGCGCCAACACGCCCGGGTACGCATTCCCGCCAAGCTGCGGTTCCTGGATGCCCAGCGCCAGGTCCACGAAGTCAAGGTCGAAGACCTTTCTGCCGGCGGCCTGAGCTTCCACGCCAAGCAACCGCAGTCGGTGGGCGATGTGCTGCGCGGGCGCCTGCAGTTCGTGGTCGACAACCTGGGCCTGTCGATGGACATCGAGTTCCAGGTGCGCTCGTACAACCCGGACAATGGCCGTATCGGTGCGCAGTTCCAGAACCTTGAACCTCGCGACATCGCCACGTTGCGGCACATCATCACCAGCCACCTGTCGGGTGAGCTGATCAGCATCGGCGACGTACTCAGCACCCTGCAGCGCGACAACTTCACCAAGGCGCGCAAGCAGAAGGACGGTGGGTCGGGCCTGAGCGCCTTCGGCCGCTTCAAGGCAGTCACCGTCACACTGGGCGTGTTCGTGGTCGGCGTTGCGGCGTTCGGCTTCGTCGCCAAATCGTTGTATGGCATGTATTTCGTCAGCCACGCCGAAGCCGGTGTGGTCGCAGTGCCGACCACCAACGTCACCATGCCGCGCGACGGTACCGTGAGCAGCCTGGTCGAAAGCGGTGGGCAGATCGCCAAGGGCGCGCCACTGGCCAGCTTCACCACCAGCATGCTGGACATGCTCAAGGGCAACCTTGAAGACGCACAGCTGGAGCCGGCGAAGATCGAGGAACTGTTCGGCAAGCAGCTGTCCGGCACCCTCACCAGCCCTTGCGATTGCGTGGTCGCGCGCCAGTTGGTGGACGACGGCCAGTACGCCGCCAAGGGCCAGCCAATCTTCCAGCTGATCCCACGCACCACCACCCCGATGGTCGAGGCGCGCTTCAGCTACCGCCAGTTCGACGAGGTCAAGCCGGGTACCCGGGTCAACTTCCAGGTGGCCGGCGAAGACGAAGTGCGCACCGGTCAGATCGTCAGCAGCACCAGCCTCAACAGCGAAGACCTGTCCTCCGACATCCGCGTGCAGATCAAGCCAGACAGCGGCCTGCCCGCCGAACTGGCCGGCCGCCCGGCCTCGGTCAACAGCGACCGTGGCCCATCGCTGAACTGGCTGATCGACAAAGCCGTGGCCCGTGGCCTGTGAGGGACGGACAATGATCTCTGATACCAACACCTATCCTGTGGGAGCGGGCATGCCCGCGAAGAGGCCAGCAGGGACAGCATCGTCGGCCATGCCAATTCGCGGGCTTGCCCGCTCCCACAGGGTCCGCGTGAATCTGGGATTGTGTGCACTGGCCGCCGCCATCACGTTGGCCGGCTGTGCCGGCCTGCCCGACCAGCGCCTGGCCAACGAGGCCATGAAGCGCGGTGACACGGCATTGGCCGAGCGCAACTACAAGGCGCTGGCCGACCTGGGCTACAGCGAAGCGCAAGTCGGCCTGGCGGACATCAAGGTGGCCACCCGCGACCCCTCGCAAATCAAGGAAGCCGAGGCCACCTATCGCGCTGCGGCCGCCACGTCGCCACGCGCCCAGGCACGCCTTGGCCGCCTGTTGGTGGCCAAGCCGGACAGCACCCAGGCCGAACGTGAGGAAGCCGAAACCCTGCTCAAGCAGGCCGCGCAACAGGGCCAAAGCAATACCCTGATTCCGCTGGCAATGCTCTACCTCAGCTACCCGCAGAGTTTCCCCAAGGTCAACGCGCAGCAGCAGATCGACCAGTGGCGCGCCGCCGGCAACCCGGAAGCGGGCCTGGCCCAGGTGCTGCTGTACCGCACCCAGGGCACCTATGACCAGCACCTGGGTGAAGTGGAAAAGATTTGCAAGGCCGCGCTGAACACCACCGACATCTGCTACGTCGAACTGGCCACCGTGTACCAGAAACGTGGCCAGGCCGATCAGCAAGCCGCCCTGCTCGGCCAGCTGAAATCCGCCTATGCCCGTGGCGCCGTACCGGCCACCCGGGTTGACAGCGTGGCCCGGGTGCTGGCCGACCGTAGCCTTGGCCAGACCGACGAAAAAACCGCCAAGGAGCTGCTCGAGCAAGTAGCCCCGGCCAACCCGGCGTCCTGGGTCAGCCTGGCACAGCTGGTATACGACTTCCCCGAACTGGGCGACACCGACCAGTTGATGGCTTACATCGACAAAGGCCGCGAAGCTGAACAGCCCCGCGCCGAACTGCTGCTGGGCCGTCTGTACTACGAAGGCAAAACCCTGCCAGCCGACGCTCAAAAAGCCGAGCAGCACCTGCAAGCCGCAGCCGAAGCCGGTGAGATCAGCGCCCATTACTACCTGGGCCAGCTTTACCGCCGCGGCTACCTGGGCAATGTCGAGCCGCAGAAGGCCGTCGACCACCTGCTGGCCGCCGCCCGTGGCGGGCAGAACAGCGCCGACTATGCCCTGGCCCAGCTGTTCAGCGAGGGTCACGGCATCCGCCCGCAACCGGGCAACGCCTGGGTGTTCGCCCAGCTGTCGCAGGCCAACCCGACGCCGCAATCAGCCGAACTGCTGCAGCAGCTCGACCAGCAACTGACACCTGACCAGCGCAACCAGGCCCAGCAACTGCTGGACCAGGAAAAGCGTGCACGCGGCAGCATGGCGCAGGGCGCGAACAGCACCCTGGCCCTCGAAGCCTTGCAAGACGACGAAAAAGAAGTAGACGGTGAGGACTCGCTATGACGCTCAATCCCTTCGTGAAAGCCGGCATCGGCCTGAGCTTCGCCCTGCTGTGGTCCTGCCCGACCCTGGCGGAAATGACCGCTGAAAAAAACTTCGGCCTGGACGTGAAAATCACCGGCCAGTCGGAAGACGACCGTGACCTCGGCACCCGCTCTGGCGGCGACGTCAACGGCCTGGGTCTGGATCTGCGCCCGTGGGTGTATGGCGAGCGCGGTAACTGGAGTGCCTACGCCATGGGCCAGGCGGTCGCTGCGACCGACACCATCGAAACCGACACCTTGCGCCAGAACGACGACGGCACCAGCACCGACACCGGCGACGACAGCCGCCAACCAGACAAAAGCTACCTGGCCATGCGCGAGTTCTGGGTCGGCTACAGCGGCCTTACCGCCTACCCTGGCGAGCAGCTGCGCTTCGGTCGCCAGCGCCTGCGCAGCGACGATGGCATGTGGCGCGATACCAACATCGAAGCGCTGAACTGGACCTTCGACACCACGCTGCTCAAGGCCGACCTTGGCGTAGCCCAGCGTTTCAGCGAATACCGCACCGACCTCACCGAACTGGCCCCGGAAGACAAGGACCGCACACACATCTACGGCAACGTCGCCACGCAGTGGACCCCTGGCCACTGGGTTGGCCTGCGCGCTCACCACACACATGACAGCGGCAGCCTGAAGAGCCCCGGCGAAACGGTCGACGCGCTGGACAAGACCCGCACTGGCGACCTCACCTGGCTGGGTCTGGAGGCCAACAGCGACGCCTACAACTGGCGCAACGACCACACCGTGAATTACTGGGGCAGCGTCACCTGGCTGACCGGTGACCGCGACAAGCTGAGCACCCAGCAGGTGGGCGACGACCAGGTCGCCACCGGCAAGCAGAGCGGTGACGTCAACGCCTGGGCAACCGACCTCGGTATCCGCCTGCGCCTGGACCCGCAATGGCAGGTCGGCGCTGCCTACGCCCGGGGTAGCGGCGGCGGCGGCGATGACGGTTCGAACAACTTCGAGCAGACCGGCCTGGAGAGCAACCGCTCCAACTTCACCGGCACCCGCTCGCGCGTGCATCGCTTCGGCGAAGCGTTCCGCGGCGAACTGGGCAACCTGCAGGCCGCCACCCTGTTCGCTTCGTGGCAGCTGCGCGACGACTACGACGCCAGCCTGATCTACCACAAGTTCTGGCGTGTCGACGGTAACCAGAACATCGGCTCCAGCGGTATCAACGCGGTGGTCGACGACAACGGCGTGAACCGTCAGCTGGTCGACGGCGAGAAGGACCTTGGACAGGAAATGGACGTGGTCGTAACCAAGTACTTCAAGCAAGGCCTGCTACCGGCTTCGATGAGCCAGGCAATCGACGAGCCGTCAGCCCTGGTGCGCCTGCGTGCCGGTGTATTCAAGCCGGGCGACGCCTACGGCAAGGAAACGGACTCGTACATGCACCGCGCCTTCGTCGACGTCATCTGGCGCTTCTGAGGCCGTAGGGGACTGACCGTGATGAACCTTCACCCGCACTTACGTCACAGCCTGTTGGCCAGTGCCTTGCTGCTGGCAAGCGGCCTGGCCACTGCCGCAGAGCCCCAGGTGATCGCCAAGGAGCTGCAGCAGGCCAAGACCTATACGGTGGCCAGCGCACCGATCGAACCGCTGCAGATGGACCCGCCAAAGCTGCCCGACCTCACCGGTTTCACGGCCGAGGCGGTGCAGAAGAAAATCGACCGCCGCCACAAGGGCAAGGTCAGCCTGCGCCGTATGTTCCAGGAGGACACCCTCAAGGAGTTCGTCGGCGGCGACAACAAGGCCGCCGAGTGGGTGCAGCGCCAGCACGGCATCCCGCAGGCGATCTTCGTCGATGACGGCCATGTCGACCTGACCGAGTTGAGCAAGAAGGTGCCCAAACAGTACTTCAGCGAAGTCGAGCCTGGGGTTTACCTGGCACGCCTGCCGATCGTGGTCGGGCAAAAGGGCATCCTCGAGATCGACGGCAAGGTCAAACAGCTGCGCCTGTCCCAGGAGGGCGGCGCATTTCTGGTCAATGACGGCAAGCTGTTCGTAACCGACACCCAGGTGACCGGCTGGCGGGAAAAGGACAACGGCCCGGCGACCTTCCGCTCGCCCAAGGAATTCCGCCCGTTCCTGCTGTCGTGGGGCGGCACCGAGACCTACATCGTCAATACGAAGATGGCCAGCTTCGGCTACGCCAAGTCCAAGTCGTATGGCGTAAGCATCTCGCAGTACACGCCGAACATGGCCAAGCGCATGGGCCGCCCGGAGCCCACCGGCTGGATCATCGGTTCGGAGTTCAGCGACATGTGGTACGGCTTCTACTGCTACGAAACCCAGGACTTCGTGATCAAGGACAGCACCTACCGCGACAACATCGTCTACGGCATCGACCCGCACGACCGTTCGCATCGCCTGATCATCGCCGGCAACACGGTGTACGGCACCAAGAAGAAGCACGGCATCATCGTTTCGCGTGAGGTCAACGACAGCTGGATCATCAACAACAAGAGCTACGACAACAAGCTCTCGGGCGTGGTGATCGACCGTAACAGCGTCAACAACCTGGTGGCCTACAACGAGATCTACCGCAACCACACCGACGGCATCACCCTGTACGAAAGCGGCGACAACCTGATCTGGGGCAACAAGCTGGTCAACAACCGCCGCCACGGCATCCGCGTGCGTAACAGCGTGAACATCCGCCTGTACGAAAACGTCGCCATGGCCAACGGCCTGGTCGGCGTATACGGCCACATCAAGGACCTGTCCGACACCGACCGCGACATCGCCCTCGACCCGTTCGACACCAAGGTGTCGCTGATCGTGGTGGGTGGCGAGCTGTCGGCCAACGGCTCCGGCCCGCTGTCGATCGACTCGCCGCTGTCGGTCGAGCTGTACAAGGTGTCCATGCTTGCCCCACGCAAGGCCAGCGGCATCAGCCTCAATGGTGTGCTGGGTGAGCGCCAGGACGAAATCCTCGACCTGCTGGTACGCCAGCAGAAGGCTGTGCTGATCGACCCGGTCGAACGCCAGACCGAAATGATCGATTAAGGAAGCCCAGACCATGACTCCACACCTGATGAAACTGCTGGGCCTGTCCGCCGCCCTTCTGGCAATCAGCCAGGGCGTGCGCGCCGAAGACGTCAAGGCCCCGACCTTCAACGCCGAGCCCTGCTGCCAGTTGTGCCCTGAAGCGCACGATGCCAGCCGCTACACCACCCGCTATCAGCAAAACTTCACCACGCTGGTGCAGGCCCAGGGCGACTGGCTGTTCCGCACCCGCGAAGACCTGCGCACCGAGTTCAACACCACCCCGGCCGGCTACAAACGCCTGCAGCAAGTGCACGACGCGTTCAAGAAACGTGGTGTGGAACTGGTGGTGGTGTACCAGCCGACCCGTGGCCTGGTGAACCGCAACATGCTCAACCCGGCAGAAAAAGCCGCCTTCGACTACCAGAAGGCCCTGGGCAACTACCAGGCCATGCTCAAGCGCTTCGCCAGCATGGGTTACAACGTGCCCGACCTGTCACCGCTGACCAACGAGCAACTGGCCGCCGCTGACCAGGGCAAGGACTTCTACTTCCGTGGCGACCAGCACTGGACGCCGTACGGTGCCGAGCGTGCGGCGAAGATCGTGGCGGACACCGTGCACAAGATGCCGGCCTTCGAAGGCATCCCGCGCAAGGAATTCGAGACCAGGAAGTCCGGGCGCATGGGCAAGACCGGCACCCTGCACAACGTTGCCGGCCAACTGTGCGGCACCAGCTACGCCGTCCAGTACATGGACCAGTTCGCCACCGAGCCGAAAGGCGCAAGCGGCGGCGACGACCTGTTCGGTGACAGCGGCAACGCGCAGATCACCCTGGTCGGTACCAGCCACAGTGGCAAGAACTACAACTTCTCGGGCTTCCTCGAGCAATACATCGGCGCCGACGTGCTCAACGTCGCTTTCCCAGGCGGTGGCCTGGAAGGGTCGATGATCCAGTACCTGGGCAGCGAGGAATTCCAGAAGAACCCGCCGAAGATCCTGATCTGGGAATTCTCCCCGCTGTACCGCCTGGACCAGGAAACCATCTGGCGGCAAATCCTTGGCCTGCTCGACGACGGCTGCGACGACCGCCCAGCCCTGATGAGCGCCAGCACCACCCTCAAGCCTGGCAAGAACGAGCTGATGGTCAACGGCAAGGGCGGCGTGATCAAAGACCTGATCAACCGCAACCTGCAGATGGACGTCAAGTTCGAAGACCCCTCGGTGAAGGTGTTGCAGGCCACCCTCTGGTACCTCAACGGCCGCCACGAGGACATCAAGCTGGAAAAACCGGAAACCTCCGACACCGACGGCCGCTTCGTCTTCCAGATGCGCGAAGACGAGGACTGGGCCAGCCAGAGCCTGCTGGCGTTCGAGGTACAGGGGCCGGAAAGCGGCACCCAGAAGGTCGAAGCCAAGCTCTGCAAACGCAACAACTTCGCCGTGCCTGCGCAGACCGCGCAGGCTGGCCAGTGAGGCGACCCATGACCATTTTCAAGCGAATTTCCAGCCCCGCCCTGCTCGCGTTGGCCTTGTTTGGTGGTGCCGCGCACGCCGCGCTGGTACCGCCGCAGGGTTACTACCAAGGGATCGAAAAGCTCAAGACCGGTGAGGGTAACTTCCGCTGCGAAGCGGCGCCCAAGCCATACACCGGCCCGCTGCAGTTTCGCAGCAAGTACGAAGGCTCAGACAAGGCACGGGCAACGCTCAACGCAGCCTCGGAAAAGGCCTTCCGCAAGTCGACCGAAGACATCACCACGCTTGAAAAAGGCGTGAGCAAGATGGTCGGCCAGTACATGCGCGACGGCCGCCCGGCGCAACTCGACTGCACCCTGACGTGGCTGGGCACCTGGGCACGCGCCGGTGCATTGCTGTCCACCGACTACAACCATACCGGCAAGTCGATGCGCAAATGGGCGCTGGGCAGCATGAGCGGTTCATGGTTGCGGCTGAAATTCTCCAACTCGCAGCCGCTGGCCGCACACCAGGCCGAGGCCGACCTGATCGAAAAATGGCTCACCCGCCTGGCCGAGCAGACTGTGCGTGACTGGAGCGACCTGCCGCTGGAGAAGATCAACAACCACAGCTACTGGGCGGCCTGGTCGGTCATGGCTACCGCCGTCGCCACCGACCGTCGCGACCTGTTCGACTGGGCCGTGAAGGAATTCAAGGTGGGCGCCAACCAGGTGGATGACCAAGGCTTCCTGCCCAACGAAATCAAGCGCAAGCAGCGCGCGCTGGCCTATCACAACTACGCCTTGCCGCCGCTGGCGATGATTGCCAGCTTCGCCCAGGCCAATGGCGTCGACCTGCGCGCCGAGAACAACTTCGCCTTGCAGCGCCTGGGTGAAGGCGTGCTGGCCGGCGCCCGCGATCCCAGCCACTTCAAGGCGCGGGCGGGCAAGAAACAGGACATGACCGACCTCAAGGTCGACAGCAAGTACTCCTGGCTCGAGCCTTGGTGTGCGCTGTACCACTGCGTTGGCGACACGCTTGAGCGCAAGCACGACATGCAGCCGTTCAACAGCTTCCGGCTGGGGGGCGATGTGACCCGGGTCTATGACCCGAGTGCAGAGAGCAAGAAATGAATTGACCCCCATTGCGGGGGCGGAACCTGTGGGAGCGGGCATGCCCGCGAAGAAGCCACCGCGGTGCGTGGCAAGGGCTTCGCCCTTGTTCGCGGGCTTGCCCGCTCCCACAGGGATCTAAGTTGCCTTCCAGTCTTGCACTGGGGGGTTTGGGGGGCGCTTTGCCCTGGATGCTGTGAACAAATTAGGAGAACCGGGATGGTCTTCTCGTCCAACGTGTTCCTGTTCCTGTTCTTGCCGATCTTCCTCGGCCTGTACTACTTGAGCGGGCAACGTTATCGCAACCTGCTGCTGCTGGTCGCCAGCTACATCTTCTACGCCTGGTGGCGGGTGGACTTCCTGGCACTGTTCGCCGGCGTCACCCTGTGGAACTACTGGATCGGCCTGAAAGTCGGTGCCGCCGGTGTGCGCACCAAGCCTGCGCAGCGCTGGCTGCTGCTCGGCGTGGGTGTCGACCTGGCGATACTCGGCTACTTCAAGTACGCCAACTTCGGCGTCGACAGCCTGAACGCGATCATGACGTCGTTTGGCCTGGAGCCATTCATTCTGACCCACGTGCTGCTGCCGATCGGTATCTCGTTCTACATCTTCGAGTCGATCAGCTACATCATCGACGTATACCGCGGTGACACCCCGGCTACCCGCAACCTGATCGACTTCGCAGCGTTCGTGGCGATTTTCCCGCACCTGATCGCAGGCCCAGTGCTGCGCTTCAAGGACCTGGTCGACCAGTTCAACAACCGCACCCACACCCTGGACAAGTTCTCCGAAGGCTGCACCCGCTTCATGCAGGGCTTCATCAAGAAGGTGTTCATCGCCGACACCCTGGCCGTGGTCGCCGACCACTGCTTCGCCCTGCAAAACCCCACCACGGGCGATGCCTGGCTCGGCGCCCTGGCCTACACCGCACAGCTGTACTTCGACTTCAGCGGCTACAGCGACATGGCCATCGGCCTGGGCCTGATGATGGGCTTCCGCTTCATGGAAAACTTCAAGCAGCCCTATATCAGCCAGTCGATCACCGAGTTCTGGCGGCGCTGGCATATCAGCCTGTCGACCTGGCTGCGCGACTATCTGTACATCACCTTGGGCGGTAACCGTAAAGGCACCTTCAATACCTACCGTAACCTGTTCCTGACCATGCTGCTGGGCGGCCTGTGGCACGGTGCCAACTTCACCTACATCATCTGGGGCGCCTGGCACGGCATGTGGCTGGCCATCGAGCGCGCGCTGGGCCTCGACACCAACCCGCAGCGCTTCAACCCGGTGAAGTGGGCCTTCACCTTCCTGCTGGTGGTGGTCGGCTGGGTGATCTTCCGCGCCGAAAACCTGCATGTGGCCGCCCGTATGTACGGCGCCATGTTCAGCTTCGGCGACTGGCAGCTGTCGGAGCTCAACCGTGCCCAGCTCACCGGTCTGCAGGTGGCCACCCTGGTCATCGCCTACCTCACCCTGGCGTTCTTCGGCCTGCGCGACTTCTACCGCAATGCCAGGCCGACGCCCAAGGCGACCCCGGTGCAGATCAACGCTGACGGCTCGATCGGCCTGGACTGGACCCGGGTGATGACTCGCGCACTGATCCTGCTGCTGTTCGTCGCCTCGATCCTCAAGCTTTCGGCGCAAAGCTACTCGCCGTTCCTTTACTTCCAGTTCTGAGGTTGATGACCATGACCCGGACATTACGCATCACCTACTCCCTGTCGTTCCTCGGCCTGCTTGTCGGCATGGGCGCCTGGTCCACCGGTGGCCTGCAGAGCTTCCAGCGCACCGAGCAGATGACCCTGCTCAACGGCAAGCTGGCCAAGGCCGCCGAGACCCACTACGACGCCGAGTTCCCGATCAAGCGCCTGGGCACCAACCTGTGGGCGGCAATGGACTTCAAGCTGTTCAACGAAGGCCGCCCGGGTGTGGTACTGGGCCGCGACCAGTGGTTGTTCAGCGACGAAGAATTCAAGCCCACCGCCGGTGCCGAGCAATTGATGCAGGAAAACCTGGCACTGATCCGTGGCGTACGCGACACCCTGCAGCAACACGGTAGCCAGCTGGTGCTGGCGATCGTGCCGGCCAAGGCGCGGGTCTACGCCGAGTACCTGGGCAAAGAGCGGCCTGCCAGCCTGCATGACGACCTGTACAACCAGTTCCATGCCCAGGCACGCCAGGCCAACGTGTTCGCACCGGACCTGATGGCACCGATGGAGCAGGCCAAGGCCCGCGGCCAGGTGTTCCTGCGTACCGATACCCACTGGACGCCTATGGGTGCCGAAGTGGCAGCGCAGGCGCTGGCCGAAGCGGTCAGCCGCCAGAGCCTGCTCAACGGCGACCCACAAGCCTTCATCACCGAAGCCGGCAACACCGCCCCCTACAAGGGCGACCTGACCAACTTCCTGCCACTGGACCCCTTGTTCAGCAACCTGCTGCCAGCCCCGGACAACCTGCAGAAACGCACCACCCGGCCGGTCGATGCCGAGGGTGACGCCGGCGACGCGTTGTTCGCCGACAAGCAGATCCCGGTTGCACTGGTAGGCACCAGCTACAGCGCCAACCCGCACTGGAACTTCCTCGGCGCGCTGCAGCAGGCCCTGCGCAGTGACGTCGCCAACTACGCCGAAGACGGCCATGGCCCGCTACTGCCGATGCTCAAGTACCTGCAAAGCGATGCCTTTAAAAACGCCGCACCACAAGTGGTGGTGTGGGAATTCCCCGAACGTTATCTGCCAATGAAAAACGACCTCAGCAGCTTCGATCCGCAGTGGATCGCGCAGCTGAAAAACTCCCGTAAATCCGAAGAAAACCTGGCCTTGTCGTCCACCCGGACAGACCACTGACTGATAGAGAGGAAACGCACATGACTACCAAGACTTCCATTGCCAAAGCCCTCACCCTCGCGGCCGGCCTTTCCCTTGCTTCGATGCAGGCCTTCGCCGGTGCCGACGCCGCACTGTATGGCCCAAGCGCGCCGAAAGGCTCGACCTTCGTACGCCTGTACAACGCGACCAGCGCACCGGCCGCCGCGTCGGTCGGCAACACCCAGATCAAACAGGTTGGCGCACAGGCCAGCAGCGACTTCAGCTTCCTGCCAGGCGGCGACTACACCGCCCAGGTCGGCGGCAAGAGCGTGCCGGTCAAGCTGGCCTCGGACAAGTACTACACCCTGGTCAACAGCAACAGCGGCACCCCGAAACTGATCGAAGAACCACCGTTCAAGAACAAGCAGAAAGCCCTGGTGCGCGTGCAGAACCTGAGCGACCAGCAACTGACCCTGAAAACCGCCGACGGCAAGACCGAAGTGGTCAAGCCGGTACCCGCCAACGGCCGTGGCGAACGCGAAATCAACCCGGTCAAGGTCAACCTGGCGCTGTACCAAGGAGACAAGAAAGTGGGTGACGTGAAACCCGTCGCCCTGGAGCGCGGCGAAGCCGCAGTGCTGTACGTAACGGGTTCCGGCAACGCCTTGTCGCCGGTGTGGGTAACTCGCCCCGTGGCTAGCAACTGATTCCCCTGCCTCTCAACGACTATTGGAGAAACATGATGATCCCGGTAATTCTTTCTGGTGGTAGCGGTTCCCGTCTGTGGCCTCTGTCGCGCAAGCAGTTCCCCAAACAGTTCCTGGCCCTGACCGGTGAACACACGCTGTTCCAGCAAACCATCGAGCGCCTGGTATTCGAGGGCATGGACACCCCGATCGTGGTCTGTAACAAGGACCACAAGTTCATCGTCCAGGAGCAACTGGCCGCACTGAAGCTGGAAACCCAGGGCATCCTCATGGAACCGTTCGGCCGCAACACCGCGCCGGCCGTGGCCATGGCTGCCATGAAGCTGGTCAACGAAGGCCGCGACGAGCTGATGCTGGTGCTGCCTGCCGATCATGTGATCGATGACCAGAAAGCCCTGCAACGTGCCCTGGCCTTGGCCACCGTGGCCGCCGAGCGTGGCGAGATGGTGCTGTTCGGTGTGCCGGCGACCAAGCCGGAAACCGGCTATGGTTACATCCGTTCCAGCCAGGACGCGCTGCTGCCCGAAGGCGTGGCGCGGGTTGCGCAGTTCGTCGAGAAGCCCGACGAAAAACGCGCCGCCGAGTTCGTCCAGGCCGGTGGTTACTTCTGGAACAGCGGTATGTTCCTGTTCCGCGCCAGCCGCTTCATCGAAGAGCTGAAAAAGCACGACGGCGACATCTACGATACCTGCGTACTGGCCCTGGAGCGCAGCCAGGAAGACGGCGATGTACTGAGCATCGACGAAGCCACCTTCGCCTGCTGCCCGGACAACTCCATTGACTATGCGGTGATGGAGAAAACCCAGCGTGCCTGCGTGGTGCCGATGTCGGCCGGCTGGAGCGATGTAGGCTGCTGGTCGTCGCTGTGGGAAGTGCACGAGAAAGACGACAACGGCAACGTCACCAAGGGCGACGTGGTGGTTCAAGACAGCCGCAACTGCATGATCCACGGCAACGGCAAACTGGTGTCGGTGATCGGCCTGGAGAACATCGTGGTGGTCGAGACCAAGGATGCCATGATGATTGCCCACAAGGACAAGGTCCAGGGCGTCAAGCAGATGGTCAAGACCCTCGACGAACAGGGCCGCACGGAAACCCAGAACCACCTGGAAGTGTATCGCCCGTGGGGCTCGTACGACTCGGTGGACATGGGCGGCCGCTTCCAGGTCAAGCACATCACCGTCAAGCCGGGCGCCAGCCTGTCGCTGCAGATGCACCATCACCGCGCCGAGCACTGGATCGTGGTATCCGGTACCGCCGAGGTGACCTGCGACGAGAACGTGTTCCTGCTGACCGAAAACCAGTCGACCTATATCCCCATCGCTTCGGTGCACCGTTTGCGCAACCCGGGCAAGATCCCGCTGGAGATCATCGAAGTGCAGTCCGGCAGCTACCTGGGCGAGGATGACATCGAGCGCTTCGAGGATGTGTATGGGCGCACGTCCACCCCCATCGAGCGCGGCGTTTCGGTAAAGACCATCGCGCAGTAAATGCTGACTCGCCCCTGGGCTGACCAGGGGCGAGCCTGCTCACTCACCGCTCGGGGCTATGACGTAGATGTCGAATGGGCCACCCACCACTTTGAAAGGTCGCTGCAAATCATCCTCCCCTTCAAATTCGAAGGATTCAGCCCTGATGCTCGTGGCAGTCATCTCGAGTTTCCGGATACGCCCGGATTTCGCATAGCCGCCATAGGTTGTGCCGCGCTTGTGAACAAGCGCCCGGTTCGCCTCATCACCGATAACGACATCCCTCACGCCCTCCTGTAGTTCCAGATCGAAGTCAATGTAGACGTCCGCATCTTCGGCCTGCCCCTTGTAGGCGTACAACCACGCTGATTTTTCAGCGCTCCCGTAGTCCACGCCCTCGGAAACGAAATCCTCCCTTTGACCCGCAAGGCTGATGACAGCCGTAACGTTGCCCTTGGCAGGCGTTTTTTTCATTTCTTGCACAAGCTCTCGCTCAATTGCTGTGTGACTCATGGCCATGCTCCTTTTGAATAGGCATGGCGGAATCTAGAATGGATATACCCTTTCCACTACTCGCAGTATTGCCAGGTCTGGCTTCTGGCATGGTTGCTCACCGGTTACCTGACTGCTGGGTTTTAGGTAGGCTGTAGCCATCCCTGCGCGCGAATGAGGCGATTACGCGATGCTGATCGGTGCCCTGCTGATCCTCACCTGGCTGGTGTTGTTGTTGCGTTACCCAGCCAAGGCTCTTCCCATCTCCCTGGCGGCCGTGTTTGGCCTGGGCCTGGTGGCCTTGTTCGTCGTCTGGCAAGACAGCCGCGAAAGCAGTCGACTGGCGCGCCTGGACCTGCGTCTGACCTACGCCCCCGAACACTGCCCCGCCGACCGTGCCTTGCAGGTACGCATGAAGAACGGCAACGACGTGCCGCTGACCGAACTGCGCTGGCGCGTGGCGGCGTACGCACCGGGCGATACCGTGAACCTGGCCGAGAACACCTACAACGCCCCGCGATACCGAGGGCCAGGTGAATTGCAGCCGGGGGCCGAGTGGCAAGACTGCCTGCCATTGCCGCCACTGCGTTCCGGGTATCGGCCGCAGACCCTGGAATTCCGCGCAGAACGCCTGCAAGGTACATTTGCCAATTGATGTGTTGCCT
>NZ_JBAMDI010000155.1:0-23349 GCF_036961695.1 Pseudomonas sp. CGJS7
TGCGTCGGCCTTGCGAGCAGGAGCCGACGATGCGTTGCGTCCCCGTCCTATTCACGATCCGCCCGATCGATATCCACAAATTCAGCGCCGGCCTGCTGTGTGCGGCGGCGTTGATCGCGGCGCCGGCCTACGCCGCCGATCCGACCCCGGAAATCAAACGCGATGCCGCCGTGCCCAGCCAGCCGGTCGGCGCGGTGCGCACCCTGCGCCAGATTCCCGAAGCCTGCGCGCGCCTGGAAGGCATGTTCACCGGCGACGCCGCGCAGCCGTACAAGTTCGCGGTGGTGCGCACCAGCCCCAACTGCCAGCCGCGTGCGCGTTTCGTCGATGCGGCCAAGGCCCAGCCGTCGGAAGCGGCGGGGTGGAAATTCAACGATCTGCTGCGCGTGTCCAATGCCGCGTGTCCGCAGCAACAGGCGGTGGTGCGGGTCTGGCGCAAACCGGCCGCGGTCGCGCCGCCGACGCTGGACGCGCAGGGCAAGTCGCGGCTGTATCTGCAGGACGAAAAGGAAAGGGCCGCGGCCAACAAACTCGCGGCGATTCCGATGTTCGCCGCGTCCATGACGCTGGAAGGCAAAGCCTGCGGCGGCTGAGCGCGGCGCGGATATGCGATGCAAACAAAAGGGCCGCTTTCGCGGCCCTTTTGCTGTTTGTTCGGACTGCCGGCCGCTTACTTCTGGCCGACGCAATCCTTCAGCTCGACCACGAAGTCGTGCGGGTTGTACTCATCGAACATACCGGTCAGGGTGATCCGGTCGTTGGCGCGCAAGGTCAGCGCATACGCCTTCTGATTCGGCTGCAACAGGCAGCGCACGCGGGTTTCGAACAGCTGACGGTCGCTCGCGGCCAGACCCGGGATCAACGAAGTGTTGGCCTGGAAGGTGACGTAGTAAGCGCCGTTCTTGCCGTCGCTGACGCCGGCGTTGCTGCCCTTGACCGTGTACATGCGGCCCTTGTAGCGGTCGGCGACCACCGCGGCGTTTTCCTTGGCCTGGGCTTCGATTTCGCGGGCCAGCTGCGGCGCGCCGATCACGGTCGGCAGCGGCTTGGGCGCGGCCGAGCGCGGCGGCGCGGTCTTGCCCGGCTTGAGCGAGCCGATCATCTCGCACATGCCTTTCTTGATTTCTTCGGTGTGGCCGACCGAGGCGCGGCGCAGCTTCAGCGAGGCGGTCACGGTGCCGGCGGCGTCGGCGGTGAAGTGCATCGGCAGCGGACGGCTCATCGCGGTGGACGGCTCTTCCAGCACCAGGGTGCCGGCGTTCAGATCCTCGTCGAGCACCACCATGTTGCGGCCGATGCCGGCGTTGCGGATCTGGCCGATGGCGGCGGGGATCGACAGGCCGTTGACCTGGACCGAGCTGAAGTACTCGGTGCCGCTGAGCACGTTGCCTTTCTTGGTGAAGTTGGTCTCGCACTGGCCGGCGTAGGCCGAGACGGACGGAACCAGCAGCAACAACGGAACTAGAAACTTGCCTTTCATGAAGGACTCCCTGTAATGACGAAGCGTTGCGTCCCTGCGCCCTGATCCCGCACGAACGCCGGCGGCGGCAGATTGCCGCAATCGGGTGGGCGATTCAACGTTTTTCGGTGGTTCTCCGGCCCTGGACCCCGCGTTATGGGCGACGCCGCGCACAGATGCGGTGCCTGGCGGTATCGGCCTTGTGGGGCGCGCCGCGGGGGCGAGGCGGGCGGCCGCCGACCGGCCCGCTGTCCCGCCGCCCTTGGTCGGGCAGACAAAAGCCATCAAACGCAGGCGCGGCCGAAGCCGCCGCCCCGTTCAGTCGGACGCCGGAATATGCCCGGAGCAGTCCGGGTCGAGGTCGTAGCGGCGCTGCATTTCTTCCGGCTCGATCGCCTCGATGCTGTGGCCGATGTTCCAGCGATGGCCGAACGGATCGATCACCGTGCCCGAGCGTTCGCCATAGAAATGATCGCGCGGCGCCATCGCCAGGCGCGCGCCGGCGGCGACCGCGCGCGCGACGGTGTCGTCGGCATCGTCCACGTGCAGGTGCAAGGTGTGGCTGTGACCGGCGCCGGCGGCCGGGTGGCGGATGTCGATCTCGGGAAATTCCTCGCACAGCATCAAGGTGGTGCCGCCGAGGTCGAGTTCGACATGGCCGATGCGGCCGCCGGGCTCGACCAGACGGAATTTCTCGCTGGCGTCGAACACCTTGCAATAGAACTCGACCGCGGCCTGGGCGTCGGCTACGCACAGGTAGGAAAACAGTTCGTGGACGGCCATGACGGATTCCTGGAATGAGGTGGGCGCAGCGTGCGCCCGATCGGGCCGCGAAGTATTGGACGAAATTTACCGCCGGCTCGCGTCGCCGGTGGGACGCCGCTCCTACAGTCGCTCCGACGCAGCCGACGTCGCTGTCTCGCGCATCGGCAAGTGATGCGGCGAAGCCGCTGCCGCGGCTACATACGCCCGCGGCGAAACCCCGGCGAATTCGCGGAACTCGCGGATCAAATGCGATTGATCGAAATACCCCGCATCCAGTGCCAACTGCGCCCAGTCCGGCCGCGGCGTCGCCGCCAAGGCCGCGAGCAAACCCTTGAAGCGCAGCACCCGCGCATAACGTTTGGGCGTCAGGCCGGCGAGATCGCGGAAGCCGGCGATGAAGCGGCGATGGCTGCGTCCGCTGGCTTGAGCCAGCGCGGCGATGCGCGCGTCGTCTTCATCGCTCTCGCCGACGACGGCACCCAAGCGCGCGAGCGCGGGCATCGGCGCGGCGCGCTGCAGACTGCGCACGGCATCGACGATCTGCGGATCCAGCCCGCGCACCGGCCGCAACTGCGCGCGCAGGAAACGTTCGAACACGGCCTGGCGTCGACGCGGATCAACGCAGGCCGCAAGCCGCGCCTGCAATTCGTCGGCCTTCGCGCCGCACAGCGCGCGCAAATCGGTGTGGCCGCCTTCCAGTTCCGCCGCCGAGACGCCGAACAGCGCCAGCGCAGCGCCCGGCTGCAGCACCGCGCCAACCGAAGAGGACGGCAGCGAAGTGTCTTTGATGCAATACGAAGCCCGCATCCCCCCAACCACCGCATGCGAATAAACCCGTCCGACCCGATCGTCGGCATCGGCATACAAGCGCAGCGGCGGCCCATCCAGACGGATCGCCAGATGCATCGACCCGCTCGGCAACGAATGCTCGCGCGCCGCGGCCGAGCCCGCGCCGGCCGCTTCGACCCAGATCGTTTCGATCCAGGGCCGCAATTCCGGCAGCAGCGGCGCGGCGGCGGACACGGCGGCGCCTCAGCCCTCGAACGGCGGCAGTTTCTGCTTCACCGCGGTGTTCTTCAGCGCCACGTACTGGGGCAGGCCATCGCGCCCGTACGGCGGCGGCGCTTCGCCGCGGATCAGCGGTTCCAGGTACTTGCGCGCGGCCGCGGTGATGCCGTAACCGTCCTTGCGCAGGAACCCGGCCGGCATCTTCTTCTCGTGATTGGCCACCTTGCTCAGCGGCGCGGCTTCGATCTTCCAGCGATACGGCGCATCGGAGCTGCGCACGATCACCGGCATCACCGAGTTCATGCCCTTCAGCGCGAACTCGACCGCGGCCTTGCCGACCGCGCGGGCCTGTTCGACGTCGGTCTTGGACGCCAGATGCCGGGCCGAGCGTTGCAGGTAGTCGGGCAGGGCCCAATGCACCTTGTAGCCCAGCGCGTCCTTGACCCGCCCGGCCAGATGCGAGGCGACCCCGCCGAGCTGGGTGTGGCCGAAGGAATCCTTGCCGCCGCCGGCGTCGGCGACGAAACGGCCGTCGGCGGTCTGGATGCCCTCGCTGGCGACCACCACGCAATAGCCCACCCGTTCGACCGTGGCCTTGACCTTGGCGAAGAAGTCGGCCTCCTGGAACGGGCGCTCCGGGAACAGGATCAGGTGCGGGGCGGCATCGGGGCCGTCGCCGGCCAGGCCGGCGGCCGCGGCCAGCCAGCCGGCGTGGCGGCCCATGGCCTCGTAGACGAAGACCTTGGTCGAGGTCTCGGCCATCGCCGCCACGTCCAGCGCGGCCTCGCGCACCGAGACCGCGGTGTATTTGGCGGCCGAGCCGAAACCGGGGCAGCAATCGGTCACCGCCAGGTCGTTGTCGACCGTCTTGGGCACGCCGATGCAGGTCAGCGGGTAGCCGAATTCGGCCGCCAGCTGCGACACCTTGAGCGCGGTATCGGCCGAATCGTTGCCGCCGTTGTAGAGGAACCAGCGCACGTCGTGGGCCTTGAGCACCGCCAGCAGCCGCTCGTAGCGGGCGCGGTCGGCGTCGAGCGACTTCAGCTTGACCCGGCACGAGCCGAACGCGCCGCCGGGGGTGTGGCCGAGCGCGCGGATCGCCGCGGCGGACTCCTTGGAGGTGTCGATCAGCTCCTCGCGCAGGGCGCCGAGGATGCCGTTGCGGGCCGCCAGCACCTTGACCCCGCGGGCCCGGGCGGTCTCGATCACCGCCGAGGCGGTGGCGTTGATGACGGCGGTCACACCGCCCGATTGCGCATACAGCAGGTTTCCGGCGACTTTACCGGACGGGGTTCTGGCGGGTTTCGCGGTCGGCATGGGAATTCCAGGATTGGCGCCGGTTTGCGGTAAGCTGACCGCAATATTTCGCCCGGCGGATGGTTGGCTGCTTCGAGTGTAGCGCCGCTCCGCGTACTGGCCAGCCCAAGGCGCGGCCGGTGGGCCGGACCCGGCGCCCTGGCGCGGGCTCCACGGTTTTACTTGTCTCAGGAGCGATGTTGATGCGATTGGTACTACTGGGCGCGCCCGGTTCCGGCAAGGGCACGCAAGCTACGCGGCTCAAGGAGCATCTGCAGGTGCCGCACATTTCCACCGGCGATCTGTTGCGCGGCGAAGTCGCCGCCGGCACCAAGCTGGGTCTGGAAGCCAAGGCGGTGATGGACTCGGGCAATCTGGTCAGCGACGAAATCCTGCTGGGCATGCTCGAAGACCGTTTCTCGCGGCCCGACACCGCCGGCGGTTTCATTCTCGACGGTTACCCGCGCAATCTGGCCCAGGCCGATGCGATGGACGTGCTGCTGAAGCGGATCGGCCAGCCGATGGACTTCGCGGTGCAGCTGGAAGTGCCGACCGAGTTGCTAGTCGAGCGCATCGCCGGTCGTGCCGCCGAGCAGGGCCGCAAGGACGACAGTCCTGAAGCCGTGCGTATCCGTCTGAAGGTGTACGACGATGTTACTGCGCCGGTGATCGAGTATTACCGCCAGCATGGTCGATTGACCGTGGTGGACGGTGTGGGTTCGCTGGATGAGGTGTTCACCCGCATCATCGAAGCGCTGGAACCGGCGCCGACGGTGGGTTGAGCCTTTGCGTTCGGCTCCCTCTCCCGCACGGCGGGAGAGGGTTGGGGTGAGGGCAGTCAGATTCCTTGCACCCGTAATCGTTTCGAATCATAGATCCCGGTATTGAAGGCAAAGGCGGGGCGGTAGGTGGGTTTGGTCGTCCGCCGTGTTTCGCGTGCCCTCACCCCATCCCTCTCCCGTGAACGGGAGAGGGGGAGTTGGTGCCAGCGGGAGTCGCTTCGTTGGGCATTCGCTACTTCTTTTGGAACTTCGGATCTTGAAGCTACATATCTTGGGTATTGCCGGCACCTTCATGGGCGGCGTCGCCGCGCTCGCGCGCGAACTCGGGCATGAGGTCGAAGGCAGCGATCAGGCGGTGTATCCGCCGATGTCGACCCAGCTCGAACAACTCGGCATCGCCCTGCAGCAGGGCTACAAGCCCGAACACATTTCCGCCGATTGCGACGAAATCGTGGTCGGCAACGCCTTGTCGCGCGGCAACCCCGCGGTCGAACAAGTCCTCGACGACGGCCGCAAATACACCTCCGGCGCGCAGTGGCTGTCCGAACAAGTGCTGCCGGGCCGCGACACGCTCGCCGTCGCCGGCACCCACGGCAAGACCACCACCACCTCGATCCTGACCTGGTTGCTGCAGGCCGCCGGGCGCGAGCCGGGCTTCCTGATCGGCGGCGTCGCCGAGGATTTCGGCACCTCCGCGCGCATCGGCCAGGGCCGCGAATTCGTGGTCGAAGCCGACGAATACGACACCGCGTTCTTCGACAAGCGCAGCAAGTTCGTCCACTACCGGCCGCTGGTGGCGATCCTCAACAACCTGGAATACGACCACGCCGATATTTTCCCGGACGTGGCCGCGATCCAGCGCCAGTTCCATCACCTGGTCCGCACCGTGCCGCGGCGCGGCCGTTTGATCGTCAACGGCGAAGACCAGCGCCTGAGCGAAGTGCTGGCGATGGGCTGCTGGACGCCGGTCGAACGCTTCGGCCTGACCGGCAAGGCCGGTTACGAATGGACCGCGCGCCTGATCGAACCGGACGGCAGCGCGTTCGCGGTGATCCATCGCGGCGAAGAACTCGGCGAAGTGCGCTGGCCCTTGCTCGGCCGCCACAACGTGATGAACGCGCTGGCCGCGATCGCCGCCGCCAATGCGGTCGGCGTCGATGTCGCCGGCGTGTTGTCGTCGCTGAAAGAATTCCGCAGCGTCAAGCGCCGCCTGGAGGTGATCGGCGAAACCGGCGGCATCACCGTGTACGACGATTTCGCCCATCACCCGACCGCGATCGCGACCACGCTCGCCGGCTTACGCGCGCGGGTGGGCTCGGCGCGGATCCTGGTGGCGATGGAGCCGCGCAGCAACTCGATGCGCCTGGGCGCGCACTCGGACGCCTTGGCGCCGTCGCTGGACGCCGCCGACGCAGTGGTGTTCCTGCACCGGCCGGAACTGGCGTGGGACGCGGGCAAAGTGGTGGCGGGTCTGCGCGGCGAAGGCGTCGCCGTGCCCGATGCCGACGCCTTGATCGCGGCCTTGCTGGAGCGCGCGCGGGCGGGCGACCACGTGGTGTTCATGTCCAACGGCGGATTCGATGGCGCGCCGCGGCGGTTTTTCGCGGCGCTGCGCGGCTGAGTTCCGATAGGCCCCGAGCCCGTCGTTAGCCCCAATCCGTCATTAGCCACCCAGGTCCGTCATTCCCAGGCCCGTCATTCCCAGGTCCGTCATTCCGGCGAAAGCCGGAACCCATTTTGATCTTGCTTCCGCTCTTTACGCTGAGCCCAAATCGCGTCGGCGAAAGCCGCAGCTTGTCCCACGACCGAGCCCGGACCGATCTGCCAGCCCGTCATTCCGGCGAAAGCCGGAATCCATTTTGATCTTGCTTCTGCTCTACACGTCGAGCGGAAAGCGCGAAGTCAAAATGGATTCCGGCTTTCGCCGGAATGACGAGCCAGAGCAGATCCGGCTTTCGCCGAAACGACGGGCCAGAGCAGACTCGACCTTCGCCACAGCGCCCGCTTGCGCCACCCAAGCGCATCGCGGATACACTGCCGCCATGCCCACCGACCCCGCCGCCGAAACGCTGGGACTGTTCCCGCTGCACACCGTGCTGATGCCCGGCGGCTCATTGGGCCTGCGCGTGTTCGAACGCCGCTATCTGGATCTGGTCCGCGAATGCGGCCGGCAAGGCCGCGGCTTCGGCGTATGCCTGATCATCGACGGCGAAGAAGCCGGCGCGCCGGCCACGGCCGCGGCCTACGGCACCGAGGCGACGATCGAGGATTTCGGCAACGGCGACGACGGTCTGTTGACCTTGCGCGTGCGCGGCACCCGCCGCTTTCACGTCAGCCGCGTGCGCATCCGCGACAACGGCCTGCAGGTCGCCGAAGTGCAGTGGTGCCCGGACGATCGCGACAACGCGGTGCGCCCCGAGCATTCCCTGTTGACGACCTTGCTGGTGCGCCTGCTGGAGCAGGCCGGCGGCGAGCACGCGCTGGCGCCGCATGCGCTGATGGACGATGCCGCCTGGGTCGGCTGGCGCCTGGCCGAGCTGTTGCCGCTGTCGTTGCAGCAGCGCCAGATGCTGCTGCAGATCGACGATCCGCACCAGCGACTGGATCAGTTGCTGGCGTTGCTGCCCTGATCCCGCGGCGGCGCCGGCGCGGTGGCCGGTTCGCCCGGCAACCGGTACTGCGAACGCAAGCGCATCACTTCCACGCCGTTCTTCGGATGCGCCTGCTGGACCACCACGAACCCGGTCAGCGCGCGCCGCACCAGCGCGTGCGCTTGCCCGTCGTCGGATTGCGGCAACCACAGCGCGGCCGCGCCGAAGGGTTGGTTGAGACGCAAGGTCTGGGTGGTGCCGATCCATAGCGGCGTACCGTCGGACAACACCGACGGCGCCGGCCACAGCCGCAGCGCGTACTGCACGTTGGGATTGGGGCCGTCGCGCAGCATCAGCAGCGATTCGGCCTGCGCGTCCAGCGTCGCCGGCAGCACCACTTGCTCGCGCGGCGGGGTGTCGTCGTCGAGCAGGGCGATGGTGGCGAGCCAGTCGGCTTGTTCCTGCACCCGCCAGCCGGCCGCTTCCAGAGTCGCGCGCAGCGGCGGCAGCGGGCCGGCGACCTGGATGTCCAGCGGCCAGCGCCGGCGCACATCGCTTTCGTTGCGTTGCGCGGGCAGCAGCGTCCAGTCGGATTTCCACCACTGCGCCGCGTCCATCACGCTGGTCGGCGTGCTCGATGCGAACTTGGCCAACAGCGCATCGGCCGAGCGCGGCGCATGCCACAGCGCGGCGGCGACGAACACGGTGTAGAACAGCCACGCCAGCGGCCGCATCCAGAACGAACGCGCGACATGGCGGCGATAGGCGATGCCCAGCACCAGCAGCCAGAAGATGCCGAACAAGGTGCCGCCGACCAGATCGCTGGGCCAATGCGCGCCCAGGTACAAGCGCGAGAAGCCGACCAGGGTGGTGACCACGCCGGCCAACAGATACGGCCACACCCGCTGCCGTCCGGGCAGCTCGCGCGCGATCAGCACCGCGAAGAAACCGAACACGATCGTGGTCATGGTGACCGCGACCGAGGGGAAACCGAAACCGGCCGGCGCGGTCGGCGGACGCGGCATATCGATCGCCGCTTCCAGCACCGAGGTCAGCACCAGACCGAACACGATCGCGCCGACCCAATGCGCCGCGGCCATCCAACGCCGGCGCCAAGCCAGATAGCCCAACACCGCGATCGATGCCGGCGCCAGCACCTGCCAGTCGCCCAGGCAGGCCAGCGCGGCCATCAGCCGGTCGGCCAGCGGATTGCGCAAGGTCCACATGAATTCGTGGACGGTGTGATCGATCTGCAAGGGCCCGCCGCTGGCGAGCAGGGTCGCGAGCAGGGTGAACCAGATCCAGCTGATCGCCAGCAGACACACCGCCAGCATCACCAGCGACGCCGATTCGGGCCGGTTGGGATCGATCAGCGCCGCGGCGTAACGGCCCAGGCGCGGATGCGCGCGGGTCCAGCGCAACGCGCGCGCCAGCAGGTTGTCGGCATGGGTGGCGAACCAGCGCCAGGTGTAGAGCACGATCGCCCACACCAGCGCCACCGCGATCAACAGCCCGCCGAGCACCACCGCGAGCCGGTCGGCGACCGCCGCGACCGCATCGTAGGACGCGCCCAGCACCCAGCCGGGCGCCAGGAACAAGGCCGACCAGCCCAGGCAGGCGATCAGGCTGGGCAGGGCGTAGCGGCGCATCGGCATCCGCAGCATGCCGGCGATCGCCGGCACGAATGGACGCACCGCGCCGACGAAGCGGGCGATGAAGATGCTCTTGACGCCGTGGCGGTGGAACAGGCTCTCGCCGCGGTCGATCCATTGCGGATAGCGCGAGAACGGCCAGCGCTGACGCAACTGCGGCCCCCAGCGGTGGCCGATGTAATAGCTCAGACCGTCGCCGGCGAAGGCGCCCAGGGTCGAGCAGATCAAGGCGTACGGCCCGTTGATATGGCCAAGGCCGACCAGCGTGCCGACCGCGAACAGCAGCGGCAGCGCCGGAACCACGATGCCGAGGATGATCAGTGCGTCGCAGAACGCGATCAGGAAGATCACGATCCCGGCCGCGATCGGATTGGCCGCGATCCATGCGGTCGCGCTTTCTAGCCAGGTTGAGTCCATCGGTCGATTATAGGCGGGGCATTCTGTGGCGAGGGTGACTGGTCGGGTGGGGCGGGACTGGACAGGGAATCGAGGATCGGTAGCCGCCCGGCGCGGCGATCCGCGCGTCGCAGGCCGTTTCCCAGAGCCCCGCACGCAGGCGATAGTTCCCGCGGCCGCCCGGGCCGGGTCCCGATCCCATCGCGGCAGTACACTTGTGCGCATGTCCCCCGAAGTAATCGAAGTGGCCGCGTTGAAGGCCGACAGTTTCGGCCGCATCGCGCTGATGCGCGACGGCCACGGCCTATTCGTGCGGCGCGATCTGCGTCACGTGCCGTGGTGGCTGCGTCTGCCGGCGTGGTGGCTGGCGCGGCGCGAGGCCCGGGCCCTGGAGAAAGTCGACGGCCTGGACGCGACCCCGCAGTTGCTGCGTTGGGACGGGCGCCGGCTCGATCGCAGTTACATGGAAGGCGCGGCGATGTACCAGCGCCCGCCGCGCGGCGATCTGGCCTATTTCCGCCAGGCCCGGCGCCTGCTGCAACGCCTGCATCGGCGCGGCCTGGCCCATAACGACCTGGCCAAGGAAGCCAACTGGCTGGTGCTGAGCGACGGCACCCCGGCGATCATCGATTTCCAGCTCGCCGTGCGCGGCGATCCGCGTTCGCGCTGGATGCGGCTGCTGGCGCGCGAGGATTTGCGCCACCTGCTCAAGCACAAACGCACCTACTGCGGGCAATCGCTGACGCCGGTGGAACGACGCGTGCTCAAGCGCCATTCCTGGGTGCGCGAAATCTGGTTCGCCACCGGCAAACCGGTGTACCGCTTCGTGACCCGGCGGATCCTGCATTGGGAAGACAATGAGGGGCAGGGGCCGAAGCCTTGAGGGCGGGGGTGGGGGAATGGGGAACAGGGAACTGTAGAAGCGGTGCGGCGGTGCGCTCGGCTTGGGGTGGGCATTGGGATTAGGATGGGGCGACGGTTGTTCGACCGATTCCCTATTCCTCCCTGCCGGTCCTGACTCATGTCCTTACAAGGCAAAACCCTCTTCATCACCGGCGCCTCGCGCGGCATCGGCCGCGAGATCGCGCTGCGCGCCGCGCGCGATGGCGCCAACATCGCCATCGCCGCCAAGTCCTCGGTCGCCAATCCCAAGCTGCCGGGCACCATCCACAGCGTCGCCGCCGAAGTCGAAGCCGCCGGCGGCCGCGCGCTGGCGCTCAAGTGCGATATCCGCGAAGAAGACGAAGTCAACGCCGCGGTCGCCGCGGTCGTCGACACCTTCGGCGGCATCGACATCCTGATCAACAACGCCAGCGCGATCTGGTTGCGCGGCGTGCTGGACACGCCGATGAAGCGCTTCGATCTGATGCAGCAGGTCAACGCGCGCGGCAGCTTCCTGTGCGCGCAGGCCTGTCTGCCGTATTTGAAGCAAGCCGCCAACCCGCACATCCTGACCCTGGCGCCGCCGCCGAGCCTGGACGTGAAGTGGTGGGCGCCGCACACCGGCTACACCCTGGCCAAGATGGGCATGAGCTTCGTCACTTTGGGATTGGCGGGAGAATTCGGTCCAACCGGAGTTGCGGTAAACGCCCTCTGGCCGAAGACCATCATCGCCACCGACGCCCTCAACCTGATCCCCGGCGTCCCGGTAGACCGCTGCCGCAAGCCCGAGATCGTCGCCGACGCCGTGCGCGAAGTGCTGATCCGCCCGGCCGCGGGTTTCTACGGAAAATTCCTGATCGACGAAGAAGTGCTGAGCGAAGCCGGCGTCACCGACTTCGCCAAGTACGCCGTCGATCCGAGCAAGCCCTTGCTGCCGGATCTGTTCTTGGGCTGATCCGCTTCCAGTTGGAACCCAAGCCTGACAAAAGAGCCCCGCAATGCGGGGCTCTTTTTTTTCGGCGCCTGTTTGCTGAACCAATAAACCGCGCCACTTCCCCTTCCCCCGTCATTCCGGCGAAAGCCGGAATCCATTTTGATCTTGCTCCGGCAAATTCGAGCAGAGCCATTGTCCAGCGAGCCTTGTTCGCAACAACCCAAGCGCCCGCCAAACCCCACTCACTCTTCCGGCAACGCCCCCAAATCCACCCGCGGCTTGAACCACGACCGGCTGCGAGTGAACGAAGTACCCGGCGTAGCCGAATGATCGAAGAACCCGGTATTGCGCAGATAAAACGCCGGCGCAATCGCCCCACCGGTGATGTCCAGCCGCTGCCGGTTGCTCGCGGTCGCATCGACGGTAAACCGCGCCGACTTCACTTCCGACCACGCCCCATTGCTGCCGATCGCCCACTGATTGCCGTACAGGGCCATGCGATCGAGATAACCCAGATCCGGGTTGAACGACTCGATAAAGGAATACACGCCCTTCTGATACGTCGACACGCCCTCGTACTTCCAGGTAGCGATGAACTTCCACTGACAGTCGCCATAACCGAGCAAGCACGGAGTACCGAACCAGGCCGAGAACAAGGTATTGCCCTGTCCATCCGGACGCGCCCGGGTGATGAAGCGATAGGTGTGCCCGGGCTTCCAGCCGTAACGCAGGAAGCTTTGGCCGCCGGTGCCTTCGCCGCCGAAGTCCTGCGCGATCACGTCCGCGCCCTTCTTCAACAACGTGGTCTTGCCGGCGGGCGAATCCCACACCGAGAACAGCACCCGCCGTTCGCTGGCCGAATTGACTTGAATGCCGAAGTAGCCCTGGCCGAAGCCGTTGGCCATGAAGTACGAACCGATCGGATCGAAGCCGCGCGGCACGGTGACTTCGTTATAGAAATACTCGGTGTTGTCCGGCACCGCGAAGCCCAGATGCCCGGAAGGCCCGCGCCGCGACCAATAGAAGTTGGCCGGATCGTTGGCGAACACCAACCCGGCGTCCACCGCGCTGCCGCCGACCTCCAGACCGGAGATGTCGCCGTAGTAATCGCCGTCGCTGCTGACGCCGCGCAGATCGACCTTGACGTATCCGGGACGGGCGATGTTGAACGTGCCGACGTGGAACGAAGACGTCGCGCTGCCCGACAGCGAGGCGAGCCGGCGCTGGCCGGCGATGGACACCTCCACGGTGCTGCGGGTCGCGCCGTTCAACGCGCCCACCAGCGAAAGCTCGAGCTTACCGGGGCGCTTGGCGTAGAAGTAAACGCTGGCGATGGCTTTGTTCGAGGTCCAGTTATGCAGGCCGGTATCGTCGACCAACTCTTCCTGAGCCCCGGCCGGGCGGGTGATGAAGGCGTTGCCGCCCAACGGAACCAGGGTCTTGGTTTGCGCGAACAAAGCGCTGGATTGCAGCGCCAGCAATAGCATGAGCGAGAAAGCGCGATTTCGCATGATCGTTCTCCGTATGCGGGGTTCGGGCGACGCGTGGCCGGCATCGGGCAAACGGTGCCCCGCGGTCGGAATCGACCGTTGTGTTCACCGATCGCCTGTGCGGCGTTGTGCGTGCAAAGCAGCGTCGCGGCGATTACTTCACTGCTTTTCCAGCCGCGTCAATGGACCGGCGGGCATGTAATTCCGCGGCGTCGCTACGGCGCGGCTTTGCGGCGAAAAACCGTCGGCATGAAATTTTTCCGCGGCCCGCGCAGCGGGCAAAAAGTCGCAAAGCGCGCCGACGGAGGCGTTGGCGCGGTGGCTGAATAGTGGGGTTGGGGCCGAAAGACCGGCCGATTCGGCGACCGGGCGGGCACGGACGCCGAATAGAGTGAATCCCACGGCCGCCGGCGGGTCGATCAGAACGTTGTCGTCTCGAATCGCCGGCGGCGTTATCGCGTTCGGGGTGCTACCGATTCACTTGCCGGTCTGCTTGAGCCCATCGGCAAGCGAGTACAGCAGATCGACATAGAACCGCTCGACCTGCACCAATCCAGCGACCTTGGAACCCGCCGCCGGCTCGACCACCATGTACTCGTTCGGCGCATGCGCGCCGCTGCCGTGACCGAGTCCGCCGGAAATCATCGGCAATCCCAGGGTCTGAGTGAACACGTAATACGGCGCGCTGCCGCCGATCCGCGGCGCCACCGTCGGGGTCAGGCCGTATTTGCGATACACGCTGAGCGCAGCGCGGGTCAACGGCGCCTCCACCGAGGTTTGCGCCGGCGGATAGCCCGACAGCTTGCGCACTTCGATGTCCTCAAAGCCCTTGGCATCGAGCTGCTTGCGGATCAAGGCCATCGCCTGATCCGGAGTTTGATCGGGCACCAAGCGCGAGTCGACCTTGGCCACCGCCTTGTGCGGCAGGATGGTCTTGACCCCTTCGCCGGTGTAGCCGCCGACCAGCCCGTCGATATTCAAGGTAGTGTCGAACAACTCCGCCGCGGTGGCGTCGCGATAATCGCGACCGTTCTTCCAGCGCGCCGCGCCCAGGCTTTCGAGTTGCTTGGCCGCGTCGGCCTCGCGACCGCGCAGGATGCCGTTGAACAAACGCTGCTCTTCGACATTCGGCGCGCGGATCGCATCGCGATAACCAGGCACGGCGATTTCGCCATCGGGCGTGGTCAGCGTCGCCAAGGCCTGCACCAGCCGCCAACTCGGCGAGTCTAGTTTGGCCGCGAGCGAGCCATGCACTTCGCTGCGCTGCGGCCCGCCGGTGGCGGCGTTGCCCTTGGCTTCCAACTCCATGTACAAAATGCCCTTGACCCCGAGGAACATCGACGCCTGCCCGTCGCGGTCCTGGGTGTTCATCGGGAAGAACACGCCGTCGGCCTTGCGCAGTTGTTCCTGATACTTGGCGATCACTTCCGGATAATGCGGCGAGCCGAGTTCCTCTTCGCCCTCGGCCACCACGATCAGATTCACCGGTGGTTTTCCGCGGGTCTTGATCACCGCGTCCAGCGCATTGAGAAACGCGCGCTGCGGGCCCTTCTGGTTGGTCGCGCCGCGCGCCATCAACACCTTGCCGAGCTTGGGTTCATCGACCAGGGAACCTGCGAAGGCATCGACCTTCCAACCGGTCGGCTCGATCGGCTGCACGTCGTACATCATGTACACGACCAAGGTATGCGCCGCGCCGGCATCGTAATAGCCGTACACGCCGGGATGGCCGGAGGTCGGCACCAGCGCGGTATCGCGGAAGCCCAGTGCGTCCAGATCCTTGCGCAGCAACTCGGCCATCTGCGCGATGCCCTTGTTCTGCGCGCTGATCGAAGGCTGACGCACCCAGCGCTGCAACTGGGCCAGATCGGCCGCGCGGTTTTTTTCCAGATGCGCGTAGACGTCGGCGTAATCGCCGCCGTAAGCCGGCACTGAAGCGGCGTCGAAGGCCTGGACTTCGGTGATGACGATCTTAGGCGGCGCAGCCAGCGCGGGGCTCAGCGCCGCGATCAACGAAGCGGACAACAGGGCGAGCGACAGCGGCGCGGCGATGCGGCGACAACGTGAACTCATGGCGTTTCCCTCGTCGTGAGCGACCTGGATCGGCGTGCGTGTTCGCCTGCGCGACGGCGGCCCGGCGGCCGCGGTCGCGCTCGATGGTTCGCTGGGCGCGGTCGCTTAGCCCATTGGCGTGGGCAGATGATGCCCGCAATTGCGGCAGAACTGGGCGTCGGGGTCGTGCCCTTCCAGGCCGCACTGCGGACAACCGCGGCGGTCCAGATGGCCGCGCTCGTGGCTGGCCTCGCGCAGGCTGCTGGCCAGCTCGGCGGTGTAGATGCCGGTCGGTACTGCGATCACGCTGTAGCCGATCAGGATCAGCACCGAGGTGATGAAGCGCCCCGCGGTCGTGGCCGGGGCGATGTCGCCGAAACCGACCGTGGCCATGGTCACGATCGCCCAGTACATGCCGGTGGGAATGCTGGTGAAGCCGTGCTCCGGGCCTTCGACCACGTACATCAGCGCGCCGAAGATCACCACCACCGTCAGCACCGCGCAAATGAACACGAAGATCTTGCGCCGGCTGCGCCACAAGGCGCCGACCAGCACGCCGCCTTCCTCGACGTACTGGGTCAGCTTGAGAATCCGGAACAGCCGCAGGATGCGCAGGATCCGCACCACCAGCAGGCTCTGGCTGCCCGGCAGCAACAGCGACAAATACGTCGGCAGGATCGACAGCAGATCGATCAGGCCCCAAGTGCTCAACGCATAGCGCCACGGCCGCCGCACCACCGCCAGGCGCAGCCCGTACTCGATGCTGAAAAGCACGGTGAACAGCCATTCCAGCCCATACAGCCAGCCCGACCAGCGCGCGTGAATCCGCGGCACGCTGTCGAACATGATCACCAGCACGCTGGCCAGGATCAGCCCGATCAGCAGCAGATCGAAATTGCGCGAGGGCGGGGTGTCGTGGCGGTGGATGATGTCGAACCAGCGCCGGCGCCAGCCGGTTTCGGTCGCGGGATTGAGTTGCGGGTCCAACAGCAGACGCATGCTTCGCTCCGTTGGGCGGTGCCCGGGTCGAGCACGATTCTGCCCGCTGGGCGGCTAGGCGGCGTGACGTCGGCGGGCATCGCCGCGTGCGCGCCGCCCTGCACGCGCCGGGGCGATCGGCGACAATAGCGGTTCCGTTCCCTTTCCCGTATCGACGCCCCCATGGATACCGCTTCGCTGTACGCCCTGTCCGAGCGCTACTACCTGCCCGTCTACCGCCCGCGCCGGATCGTGCTCGATCACGGCCAGGGCTCGCGCATCTGGGACGTCGACGGCCGCGAATACGTCGATTTCGGCGCCGGCATCGCGGTCAACGCGCTCGGCCACGCGCATCCGGCCCTGATCGCCGCGCTGACCGCGCAGGCCGGCAAGCTGTGGCATACCAGCAACGTGTTCGTCAGCGAACCGCCGCTGCGTCTGGCCGAGCAACTGGTCGAGGCCTCCGGCTTCGCCGAACGCGTGTTTCTGTGCAACTCCGGCGCCGAGGCCAACGAAGCGGCGATCAAGCTGGCGCGCAAATGGGCCACCGCGCAGGGCCGCGAGCCCGAGCGCCGGGCGATCCTGAGCTTCCGCGGCAGCTTCCACGGCCGCACCCTGGCCGCGGTCACCGCCACCGCGCAGCCCAAGTACCACGAAGGCTTCGAACCGCTGCCGCCGGGTTTCCGCTACAGCGACTTCAACGATCTGGCCGCGGCGGAAGCGGCGATGGCCGACGGCGCGGTGTGCGCGGTGCTGGTCGAGCCGGTGCAGGGCGAGGGCGGGGTGACCCCGGCCGATCCGGAGTTCCTGCGCGGCCTGCGCGCGCTGTGCGACCGCCATGGCGCGCTGCTGATCCTGGACGAAATCCAATGCGGCATGGGCCGCAGCGGCCAGTTGTTCGCTTGCCACGCGTACGCGGTCAAGCCCGACGTGGTGACGCTGGCCAAGGCCTTGGGCAGCGGCTTCCCGATCGGCGCGATGCTGGTGGCGCCCTCGGCCGCGCAGGCGATGCAGTTCGGCGCGCACGGCACCACCTTCGGCGGCAATCCGCTCGGCGCGGCGGTGGCCGGCGCGGCGTTGCGCGAATTGCGTTCGCCGCAGTTGCTGGCCAATGTCGAGCGTCAGGCCCAGGCGATTCGCGACGGCCTGGCCGCGCTCGACGCCGAGCTCGGCCTGTTCGCCGAAGTGCGTGGCCGCGGCCTGATGATCGGCGCGCAACTGCGCGACGAACACGCCGGCAAGGCCGGCGAAATCCTCGACCGCTGCGTCGAGGAAGGCCTGCTGTTGCTGCAAGCCGGCCCGGACGTGCTGCGCTTGGTGCCCGCGCTCAATATCGGCGATGCCGATATCGCCGACGGGCTGGCGCGTCTGCGCGCGGCGCTGTTGAAGTTCCTCGGTCGCTGATCGGGCTTCGGCGATGACCGACTGCGTTTTCTGCGAAATCCTCGCCGGCCGCATGCCGGCGAGTTTCGTTTATCGCGACGATCGCGCGGCCGCCTTCATGGACCTGCGCCAGGCCGTCGACGGGCATGTGCTGGTGGTGCCGCTGCGCCACGTGCCGGATATCTACGAGCTCGATGAACCCACCGCCGCGCATCTGATGACGGTCGCGGTGCGCGTGGCCAAGGCCTTGGCGGCCGACGCGCGGCCGGCGGGGCTCAACCTGTGGCAATCCAACGGCGAAGCCGGCGGCCAGGAAGTCCCGCACGTGCATCTGCACGTGCAACCGCGGCGCGAGGGCGACGGCATCCTGCGGCTGTACCGCGACGGTCTTCCGGTCGCGGGCGAGCGTGCGCATCTGGATCGGCTGGCCGCGCGGATCGCCTCGCGTTTGTAAGCCGCGCGGCATGGCCATCGGGCAAATCGAGCGCTGCACGAGCCACGACAGGCGCTATCGGGGCGATCAACGGCGCGATTAGGGCTTTACGTGAGGATTTCGTTCAAACGATAATAATTCTCGTTTGCCGTAATTCTCCGGAGTCCCCCCGCATGTCCCGCAGCCGCCTCATCCCGGCGCCCTTGGCCCTGGCCATCGCTTTTTCGCTCAGCGCGCCCGTCCAGGCGGCCGACCTCGCCGAAGCCGGCGCCGCTACGCCCGACCCGCAGGCCACCACCCTGGATCACATCGTCGTCCAGGGCCAGACTATCGGCTACAAGGCCGACAACGCGACCACCGCGACCAAGACCGACACGCCGATCGGGGAAACCCCGCAGGCGATCACCGTGGTCACCCGCGAGCGCATGGTCGACCAAGGCGCCTTGAGCGTGCAGGAAGCGCTGGGTTACGCCGCCGGCGTGCGTTCGGACGCTTACGGCCTGGATTCGCGCGGCGACTGGACCCTGATCCGCGGCAGCTCGCCGCAGGAATACCTCGACGGCCTGCGCAGCTCGTTCAATTACTACACCAGCTCCGCGCGCACCGACCCCTACATGCTCGAGCGGATCGAAGTGCTGCGCGGCCCGTCCTCGATGCTGTTCGGACAGGGCAGCACCGCCGGCGTGGTCAATCTGGTCAGCAAGCGCCCGCAGGCGCAGGCCCAGCGCGAAATCGGCGTGCAACTCGGCAGCTTCGACCGCCGCCAGGTCAATGCCGACTTCACCGGTCCGCTGACCGCCGACGGCACCTGGCTGTACCGCATCGTCGGCGTGTACCGCGACAGCGAAACCCAGGTCGATCACGTCGACGACGACCGCCGCCTGATCGCGCCGTCGTTGACCTGGAAGCCGAGCGAAGACACCTCGCTGACCCTGCAACTGCGCTGGCAGCAAGACCGCACCGGCTCGACCTCGCAATTCTTTGGCTGGAGCGGCCTGGCCGCGCCGAACCCGAACGGGCGTGTGCCTTCGCATCGCTACATCGGCAACCCCGGCGACCGCTACGACACCGACCGCACCACCGCGGGCTGGTTGTTCGAACACCGCTTCAACGAAAACTGGACCGTGCGCCAGTCCTTCCGCGCCGCCCGCAACAAGGTCGACTACGCCAGCGCCTACGGCAATCCCTACGCCGATCCGGCCAATCCCTTCGTCGACCCGCAGCAGCGAGTGATCCGCCGCGAAGGCTGGTACGCCGACACCAAGGCGCGGATGCAGAACATCGATCAGCACGTGGAAGGCCACTTCAAGACCGGCGCGGTCTCGCATCAGATGCTGCTGGGCGTGGATGCGGTGCGGTTCAAGCAAGACGAAAAGCAGTTGTTCGAGCTGGCCGAGGATCTCGGCGGCACGATGCCGGCGATCGACATGTACAACCCGGTGTATCTGCCGCACACGCCGCCGGCGTTCGGCCCGGCGACCCAGACCAGCCAGCGTCAGATCGGCCTGTATCTGCAAGACCAGATGCACATCGGCGAGCACTGGATCGTCGTCGCCGGCCTGCGCCACGACCGCGCCAAGAGCGGCCTGGTCGGCGCCGCCGACGAAAAATCCAACGCCACCACCAAGCGCCTGGGCGTGATGTTCCACGACTGGGCCGGCTGGTCGCCGTACGTGAGCTACAGCGAATCCTTCAGCCCGGTGGCCGGCACCAACGCCCTGACCGGCGCGCGTTACACGCCGCAGCGGGGCGAGCAGATCGAAGCCGGCGTCAAGTTCGAACCGGCCGGGCGCGATCTGAGCTTCACCGCCGCGACCTACGAACTGCGCGAAGAAAACCGTCTGGCCGCCGACCCGAGCAATCCGAACGTCAACATCCAGATCGGCAAGACCAAGACCAAGGGCCTGGAACTGGAGTTCACCGGCAAGCTGACCTCCAGCTTCGACATCACCGCGCACTACAACTACCTGGAAAACGACCGGCAGTTGGAGAACACCCCGCAGCACCAGGCCGCGGTCTGGGGCAAGCAGCGCTTCAGCCTCGCCGGCCGCGACGGCTTCGCCGCCGGCCTGGGCGTGCGCTACATGAGCGCGTTCGACAGCCTGCCGGCGCCGAGAACGCAGGCGGTGACCCTGGCCGATGCGATGGTGTCTTTCGACACCGGCGCCTGGCGCTGGGCGCTAAACGTCAACAACCTCACCGACAAGCGTTACTTCAGCATCTGCATGAGCCGCGGCGATTGCTGGTTCGGCGCGCGTCGCAACATCGGTCTGAGCGCGACGTTCTCGTTCTGATCGTTCCTCGCAAATAACGAAAAGGCCGGCGAATTCGCCGGCCTTTTCGTTGCTGCGCCGCTGATCGGACGACTTACAGCGCGGCGAAAGCGGCCCGCGCGGCATCGACAGTGCGGGCGATTTCTTCCTCGCCATGCGCGCTCGACACGAACCCGGCCTCGAACGCCGACGGCGCCAGATACACGCCGCGCTCGAGCATGCCGTGGAAGAAACGGTTGAAGCGCTGGGTATCCGAAGCCATCGCATCGGCGAAGCTCTGTACCGGCCCTTCGCGGAAATACAGGCCGAACATGCCCGGCGCGCGGGTGGTATGGAAGGCGACGCCGGCCTCGCGCGCGGCGGCTTCCAGCCCGTCGCACAGCGCATGGGTGCTGCGTTCCAGCGCCTGGTGGAAACCCGGCGCCTGGATCAGTTCCAGCGTCGCCAGACCGGCCGCCATCGCCACCGGGTTGCCGCTGAGCGTGCCCGCCTGATAGATCGGGCCGCTTGGCGCGACCTGGCTCATCAGGTCGCGACGGCCGCCGTACGCGCCCACCGGCATGCCGCCGCCGATGATCTTGCCGAAGGTGCTCAAGTCCGGAACGATGCCGTAGCGCTGCTGCGCGCCGCCGAGCGCGACCCGGAATCCGGTCATCACCTCATCGAAGATCAGCAGCGCGCCGTGGCGCGTGCACAACTCGCGCAGGTGCTGCAGATAACCGTCCTTGGGCAGGATGCAGTTGGCGTTGCCGACGATGGGTTCCAGGATCAAACCGGCGATTTCGCCGCCGACTTCGTCGAATAATTCGGTCGCCGCGTCGAAGTCGTTGTAGGGCAGGGTGAGGGTCAGATCGGCCAGCGCCGACGGCACGCCCGGCGAATTCGGCAGGCCCAAGGTCAGCGCGCCGCTGCCGGCCTTGACCAGGAAACTGTCGCCGTGGCCGTGGTAGCAGCCTTCGAACTTGACGATACGGCTGCGCCCGGTCGCGCCGCGCGCCACCCGGATCGCCGACAAGGTCGCCTCGGTGCCGGAATTGACCATGCGCACCATCTCGCAGCTAGGCACGATCGAGGTGATGGCTTCGGCCATCGTCACTTCCAGCGCATTGGGCACGCCGAAACTCAAGCCGTTGCGCATGGTGCGCTCGACCGCGGCCAACACTTGCGGATGCGCGTGGCCGGCGATCATCGGGCCCCACGAGCCGACGTAATCGATGTAGCGGTTGCCGTCGACGTCGAACAGATACGCGCCCTGGGCGCGTTCGGCGAAGAACGGCTCGCCGCCGACCGACTTGAACGCGCGCACCGGCGAATTGACGCCGCCGGGCAGCAGTTCGCTGGCGCGGGTGAAAAGCTCGTGGGAACGAGAGTTATTCATGGGTTTCTTCTTCGGGCTTGCTGTCGAAACAGGAAAGGTAGGCGCGCACCGCGGCGGCGGGATCGGCCGCGTCGAATACGCTGCTGATCACCGCGAGCAGATCGGCGCCGGCGGCGGTGAGGATGCGCGCATTGTCCGGGGTGATGCCGCCGATCGCCACTCGCGGCAGATTCAGCGGCGCGGCTTGCTGCAGCAGGCGCGGATCCGCGCGGCGCGCATTGGGTTTGGTCGGCGAAACGAAGAACGCGCCGAATGCGACATAGCTGGCGCCGCGCGCCGCGGCGGCGCGGGCGAGTTCGATATCGTCGTAGCAGGACGCGCCGAGAATCGCCGCATCGCCCAACGCCGCGCGGGCCGCGGCGAGTTCGCCGTCGTCTTCGCCCAGATGCGCGCCGTCGGCGCCGATCTGCGCGGCCAGGCGCCAGTCGTCGTTGACGATCAACGGCACGCGGTAGCGCCGGCACAGCGGTTGCAGCGCCAGCGCTTGCTCGCGCCGCAGCGAGGGGCTGGCGGTCTTGTTGCGGTATTGCAACCAAGCCGCGCCGGCCTCCAGCACAGTCTCGACCCGGGTCGAGAGTTTTGCGGTGTCCGGCTCATCGGGCGTGATCGCGTACAGGCCGCGGCGCGGCCAAGGTGGATTCATACTGCGGCTTCCGTCGGGGAGGGCGGGATGGGACAATGCGCGTCCCGCAATTCCCGCATTATCCGCTTATGTCCGAGATCGCCGCGACCACCGCCTACCGCACCTGGATGTGCGTCGTGTGCGGCTTCATCTACGACGAGGCGCTGGGCTTGCCGGAAGAAGGCCTGGCGCCGGGCACGCGCTGGGCCGACGTGCCCGATACCTGGACCTGCCCGGATTGCGGCGTGACCAAGGACGATTTCGAGATGATGGAAGTCTGATCCCCTGCCGGCGCGGGTTTCGCCGCGCCGCGGCCCCGCGCGGGCCGCTGTTCGCTCGGCCGGCCCGGCCGATTCAGTCGATTCCGGGCCCGAACTTCAGTTCGTCGCCGTTTTCCAGCTTCAGCTTGGCCGCCTGGCCGGCATTGAGCTCCAGCACGTACTTGGCCGGCGCCTCGCTCGGATAGGGCGGGCAGCTGTCCCCCGCCGAGCACGGCGGCACGTCGCGTTGCTGGGTCACCAGCCGCCGCTGCGCATCGAAGTACAGGATGTCCAGCGGAATCCGGGTGTTCTTCATCCAGTACGCCTGCGGCGCTTCGGTCTCGTGCAAGAACACCATGCCGTGGTCGAGGGCCATCTCATCGCGGAACATCATTCCGCGCTGGCGTTCTTCCCGGGTCTTGGCGATCTCCACTTGGTAGCGCTGACTGCCGATCTCGACCCAGCTCTGCGAGGAGTCCCCGGCACAGCCCGCCAGCGCCGCGGCGCATGTGAGCGACAGCACGAAACGCTTGAACATGGCCTAAGTCCTTATAGCGCGGCGGATGGCGCGACCATCGGTCAGCGCCCGTCGATCGTCAAGCCGAAAATGTTTTTGAATTTTCTTGCGCCGACCCCTTCCCGAACCCCATGCGCATCTGCATAATGCGCGGCCCCGCTGACCGGTTGCATCGATCGGCGGGGAGCGCGGAAGCCA
>NZ_JBAMDI010000156.1:0-22780 GCF_036961695.1 Pseudomonas sp. CGJS7
GCCTGGGCGCCGGCCGGGGCGGTAGTCGCCGCGGCGCTGGCCGTCGCCGGCCCGGCCCATGCCCAGTCGAGCGATCGCGGTAGTCAGGCAGATAGCGCCGGCGGGGCGTCGACGCCGAAGCTGCTCGACAAGGTGACCGTGGAAGGCGTCGGCCTGCGCGAGACCTCGCTGGACCGGCCCGCCGCGACCGCCTCGCGCCTGGGCCTGAGCGCGCGCGAGACCCCGGCCGCGATCGAAGTGCTGACCCAGGACCAGATCCAGGCGCGCGGCCTGCGCGGCAGCGTCGACGCGCTCAACGCCGCGCCCGGCGTGCTGGCCGGGCAATTGCCGTCCTCGCCGGGCATGACCTCGATGCGCGGCTTCACCGGCGGCGCCATCGCCTTGTTGTACGACGGCGTGCGCCAGACCGCGGCGCCGCTGGTGACCCGCGATTTCGACAGTTGGAGTTTCGAGCGGATCGAAGTGCTCAAGGGCCCGGCGTCGGTGCTGTACGGCGAAGGCGCGCTGGCCGGCGCGATCAATCTGGTGCCCAAGCGTCCGCACTTCGACGGCAATGCGTTCGAAGGATTGGCCGGTTGGGGCAGCTTCGGCAGCCAGCGTTATGCGCTCGACGCCAACCTGCCGGTCAGCGACCGCTTCGCGCTGCGCGCCGTCGCCAGCCATCGCAGCGGCGACGGCTACGTCGACGACACCGCCAGCGATTCGACCTCGGCCACCCTGGCCGCGCGCTGGCGCCCCAGCGACGCGCTGGATATCGATATCGCCCTGGATCACTACCAGGACGACTACGACACCGCCTACTGGGGCACTCCGCTGATTCCCGCGGCGATCGCCCGCGATCCCAGCGGCCTGGTCCGGACCGGCAACGGTCTGGTGCTGGACCGTTCGATCGCCCGCCGCAACTACAACGTCGGCAACGGCGTGCAGGATTCGCACAGCGACTGGCTGCGCACCCGGGTCCAGTGGCAAATCGGCGACGGCCTGCGTTTCAGCAACGAATTCAGCTATTACGACGCGCACCGGCGCTGGCTCAATTCGGAAACCTATACCTACAACGCACGCAGCGGTTTGCTCGACCGCGGCACCACCCGGATCGAGCACGATCATCAGTTCTGGGTAGAGCGCGCGACGCTGTTCGCCGACAGCGACATCGGCGGTCGCCGCAACCGCGCCTCGGTGGGCGTGGAACTGAGCGACGGCGATTTCTTCGTGATGCGCCGCTTCGGCACCACCACCGCGGTCGATCCGTTCGCGCCGCAGCGCGGCACGGTGTCGTTCGCCGATACCGCGCTGAACTTCCCCGGCGCCGGTAACCGGGTCGACTTCGATTCCAACACCCGGGTGCTGTCGGTGTTCGCCGAGGACGCCTTGAATCTGACCCCGCGCTGGCTGTTGCTGGCCGGGCTGCGTTACGACCGGATCGAGCTGGAACGCAGCATCGCCGACTTCAACACCGGCGCGCGCACTCGCTTCGAGCGCAACTACGAACCGCTGTCGTGGCGCCTGGGCACGGTGTTCGATCTGGCGCCGAAGACCCAGTTGTACGCGCAGTACAGCGCCGCGGTTGCGCCGGTCGGCAGCTTGCCGTTGCTGTCGCTGGCCAATTCGCGTTTCGAGCTGACCAAGGGCCGTGCCGTCGATGCGGGCATCAAGAGCAGCGTGTGGGGCGACCGCGTCGATCTGAGCGCGAGCGCGTACTGGATCGAGCAGGACGACATCGTCACCCGCGATCCGGCCAACGCCAATCTGTCGGTGCAGGGCGGCACCCAGTCCTCGCGCGGCATCGAGTTGTCGGCCGCCGCGGCCCTGACCAGCGCGTTGCGGGTGGAAGCCAGCGTGGCCGCCTTGAACGCGCGTTTCGACCGCCTGCGCGAAGCCGGCGGCGTCGATCGCGCCGGCAACGTGCCGCCGAACGTGCCCGAGCGCTTGGCCAATCTGCACGCGACTTACCGCTTCGAGCGCGTGCCGCTCACCGTCGGCGCGGGCGCGCGTTATGTCGGCGCGTACTACACCAACAACGCCAACAGCATCCGCGTCGACAGCCACACCGTGTGGGACGCCTCGGTCGCCTACCGGCTGCCGTTCGGCGAGATCGCGGTGTACGGACGCAACCTGGGCGACGCGTTCTACGCCGATTGGTCGGGCGGTGCGGCCGACCAACTGGTGATCGGCGCGCCGCGCAGCGTCGAACTGACATTGAAGGTGAACTTATGAGCTTGCTGGAAGCGCCCTCGGTGAACGCGGGCATCGATGCGCTGCGCTTGCATGCGGTGGGCATGGACTTCGGCGAACGGCATGCGCTGAACGCCTTGTCGATCGCGATCGCGCCGGGCGAGGTGTACGCGCTGCTCGGCCCCAACGGCGCGGGCAAGACCACGACGTTGAATCTGATCCTGGGTTTCCTGCAGCCGCAGGCCGGACGCATCGAGGTCGCCGGTGTCGATGTCGGCCGCGATCCGCTCGCCGCGCGCGCCAAGATCGCGTACTTGCCGGAAACGGTGATGCTGCATCCGAGCCTGGATGCGATCGAAAACCTGAGCTATTTCGCCTTGCTCGGCGGCCGCCGCTTGAACGCATCGGAAGCGCGCGACCTGTTGAGCCAAGCCGGCTTGCAAGCCGAAGCGCACACCCGCCGCGCCGGCGGTTTCTCCAAGGGCATGCGCCAGAAAGTCGGGCTGGCGGTGGCGCTGGCCAAGAACGCGCAGTTGTTGCTGCTGGACGAACCGACCTCGGGCCTGGACGCCAGCGCCGCCAACGACCTCTCGCAGGGCGTGCGCGCGGCCGCGCAGCGCGGCATCGCGGTGTTGATGGCGACCCACGATCTGTACCGGGTCAAGGACGTGGCCCATCGCCTGGGCATCCTGCGCGCCGGCACGCTGCTGACCGAGCGCCGCACCGAGGAGTTGTCGGCCGCGCAGATCGAGGCCTTGTACCTGGAGCTGTTGGCCAGCGACGAGTCGGCCGCCGCATGAGCGCTTCGCTGACCGGATTCGAATGGACCTTGCTGCGCCGCGACCGGCGCGCGTGGTGGGCCTTGCTGTGCCTGGGCGCGTTGGTGCTGATCGCGTTCGCGGTGGACCTGCGCGCGATCGCCGGCGACAACGCGGCCAAGGCCGAGATCGCCCGCGCCGAGCGCGCGCGCTGGCTCGGCCAAGGCGAGAAAGACCCGCACTCGGCCGCGCACTACAGCATCTTCGCGTTCAAGCCGACCACGCCGCTGGCGGCGCTGGATCTGGGCGTGGAGCCCTTCGTCGGCCAGACGGTGTGGCTGGAGGCGCATGTCCAGAACGACATGCTGTACCGCCCGCAAGGCGAGGCCTCGGCGTTGCAGCGCGCCGGCCTGAGCAGCCCGGCCAGTCTGTTGATCGGTTTCGCGCCGCTGGTGGCGTTCCTGCTTGCGTTCACCGCGGTGGCGATGGATCGCGAGCGCGGCACCTTGCGGCTGGCGCTGGGCGCGGCGCTGAAGCCGCGCCGGATCGTGGCCAGCAAGGCGATGGCGATCTGGCTGGCCCTGGTCTGGGTGCTGGTGGTGCCGGTCACCGCGGCGGCCACCCTCGCCACCGCTGCGTTGGGCGGATTGAGCTCCGACGCAGCGCTGCGCCTGGTGCTGTGGGCCGCGGCGATGGCGGTGTATCTGGGCGTGCTGACCGCGCTCGGCATCGCGGTGTCGATGTTGGCCGGCAGCGTGCGCGGCGCCTTGGCGCTGTTGTTCGGTTTGTGGATCGTCTTCGGTCTGGCGTTGCCGCGCTGGGCCAACAGCGCGGTCGAACGCGCCCAGCCGCTGCCTTCGACTCAGGCGGTCAAGCAGCAGTTGCTGGACGAGGCGCCGTCGTACTGGACCGCCGAAGACGCGAAGAAGCATCAGGCGAGCTTGCTGGCCAAGTACGGCGTCAGCGATCCGGCCGATCTGAAAGTGAATCTGCGCGGCGCCGAGCTGGATTTGAGCGAGCGTCATTCGCACCAGGTGTTCGACCGCGTGCTCGGCGGCTTCTACGACCGGGTGGTGGCGCAGGACCGCGCTTACGCGTGGTGGGGCTGGCTGTCGCCGACCGCGGCCATGCAGAGCCTGTCGCCGACCTTGGCCGGCAGCGATTTCGCCCACCATCGGCGCTTCATCGACGGCGCCGAGCATTACCGGCGCGAGCTGGTGAACCGGATGAATCAGGACGTGATGACGCATCGGGTCGAGGAAGGCGAGAAACACACCAGCGACGCCAGCTTGTGGTCGCAGATTCCCGAATTCCGTCACCCCGCGCCCGAGTTGCGCGCGAACTGGCGCACTGCCGCGCCGGCCGCAGCCGGTTTGCTGGGTTGGTCGCTGGTGGCGCTGGGTTTGCTGGCGTTCGCCGCGCGGAGGCTGCGTCCATGAGCGCGATCGCGATGGATCGACCGAACGTCGGCGCGCCGGTGGCGGTGAACTTCTTCACCTTGCTGGCCTGGGAGCTGCGCCATATCGGCCGCAGCCGTTTGCTGTGGATGGTGATCGGCCTGTTGGCGGTGGCGATGGCGTGGGGCGCTTACAGCGGCGCGGCCCTGCACCATGCGCAGAGCCAGGCGATCGAGCGCAGCCGCGCCAGCGACGCGCAGTGGATGCAGCAGATCCGCGAACGCGCTCAGCGCTACGCCGAGCCGGCGGAGAAGCCGGTTCCGTACTGGCAGGACCCGACCGACATCGCCGGCTTCAGCCGCTACTTCCTGCGCGCGCACAGCTACAAGCCGCATCTGCCGCTGTCGCCGCTCGCCGTCGGCGGCAGCGATCTGATGCCTAGCCGTTTGCCGGTGAAGCTGGAAACCCCGTTCGGGGTCGAACCGGCCTACGACTTCGAGAATCCGCGCGGGCTCGGCCTGGGCCGGTTCGATCTGGGCTTCGTGCTGGTGTACCTGTTGCCGGTGGCGGCGATCGTGTTGATCGGCTTGCTGGCGACGTTCGAACGCGACCACGGCATGTTGCGCTTGATCGCCGCGCAGCGGGTCGGGCCGCGCGCGTGGCTGGGCGCGCGGGTGGCGGCGATCTGGCTGTGGCTGACGCCGGCGACGCTGGCGTTGATGTGCGTGTCGTTGCTGTTGGCCGGCGCGGATCTGTCCGCGGCGGTGCCCGAACTGTTCGCGTCGGCGGCACTGGTGGTGGCCTACCTGTCGTTCTGGGCCGCGCTGGGTTTCGTCGTGGTCTCCGCGTGGCCCGGCGCCGCCGGCGCGATCAGCCTGATGAGCGCGTGGTGGGCCTTGCTCGCCATCGGCTTGCCCTTGCTCGGCAGCGCGCTGGCCCAGCGCATCGGCGATGCGCCGGCGCCGGTGGCGTATGTCGATGCGCAACGCCGCGCCAACGATGCGATCGCGCTGGAACGCGATGCGATCGTGACCGCGATGTTCCGCGCTCGCGCCGATCTGGCCGGCGCGACCGACAAGGTGGCGACGATCGACTACGCCACCCGCATGAGTTTCCTGGCGCCGGAACTGGAACGGCGCCTGCAGCCGCTGCAACAGCGCCAGGAGCGGGCGCGCGATGTGCGCGAATCGGTGTCGGACTGGGCCGGTTACCTGTCGCCGCCGCTCGGCATGGAGCAGGCCTTGTCGCAGCTGGCCGGCACCGATGCGCGCCGTCAGCGCGAGTTCGAACGCCAGACCCGCAGTTATCAGCAGGCCTTGCGCGAATGGTTCTATCCGCGCATCCAGCGCCAGATCGCCGCGCCCACGCCGCGGCCGGTCGCCGACAGCTACGGGCGGATGAACTTCAACGAGTACGCGGCGATTCCGGCGTACCGCGGAACCGACGCCGCCGCGTCCGCGCGCGTCGCCGCGGCGCTGTCGATCGCCGCGTGGCTGGCCTTGCTCGCCGTCGGATTGAGCGCCTGGGCCTGGCATCGCCTGCGCCGCTGGCCCACGGAGCTCTGAGCGATGAAGCCATCGACCCTGGCATGGACTCTGGGCTGCGGTTTGGCCGCCTTCGCCGACGCGGCGCCAGCGCAGCGCGTCGGCGACAACGCGGTCACCGCCGCCGAGGACGCGTTCGGCGCGACCCTGGGCAATGAAACCATCGGCCTTTACAGCAGCAAGCAAGTGCGCGGCTTCTCGCCGGTGGACGCCGGCAACGTGCGCATGGACGGGATCTACTTCGACCGCCAGGGCACGGTGCCGCCGGCGTTGGTGCAAGGCTCGACGATCCGGGTCGGGCTGTCGGCGCTGAACTACCCGTTCCCGGCGCCGACCGGCATCGTCGATTACCGGTTGAAGAAGGCCGGAGACGAACGCGTGCTGAGTGTGCTCGGCGCGCTCAACGCCTACGGCGCGCCGGCGCTGGAAGTCGACGCCAAGTTGCCGATCGTCGACGGCCGCTTCGGCATCGCCGCTAACATCGCCTTGGCCCGCGAGGAGTATTACGACGGCGCCGATGCGCGTTACCTCCGCGCCGGTTTCGTGCCGCGTTGGCGGCCGACCGAGAACATCGAGATCCTGCCGTTCTGGAGCATCTCGCGCGGCCGCGACGAAGAAGTCGCGCCGACCATCGTGACCTCCGGCCCGCACTTGCCGCCGAAGATCGAACGCCGCCGCCATTTCGGCCAGAGCTGGTCGGACAACGAATACGACAGCCGCAATTTCGGCGTGCTCGGCAAGGCGCGGCTGGGCGCGGACTGGGCGCTGGCCGGCGGCGTGTTCCGGTCGATCAACAACCAGCCCAGCGGCTTCGCCGAGCTCTTCGTCGACACCACGGCCGACGGACTGACCCGCGAGAAAGTCATCGCCGATCCGCGCCAGCGTTATGCCTCCACCAGCGGCGAGCTGCGCCTGAGCCGCAGCTTCCGCGAAGGCCCGCGCCTGCACGTGCTGCACGTGGCGGTGCGCGGCCGCGGCCTGGACAGCGAGTACGGCGGTTCGGCGCCGGCGCTGGCCTACGGTTGGCGTCCGCTCGGCGAGTCGCGCCCGCAGCCGCGTCCGCAATCCTTCGACTTCGGTCCGCGCACCCAGGACCATGTCGAGCAATGGACCGGCGGCCTGGCCTACGAAGGCCGCTGGCGCGATGTCGGCGAGCTGAGCCTGGGCATCCAGCGCAGCCGCTACCGCAAGCACGTCGATCAACCGGGCTTGGCGCGTACCAGCAGCCGCGACGATCCGTGGCTGCCCAACGCCACCGCCTCGCTGTATCTGAGCAAGACCCTGGCGGTGTACGCGGGCCATACCCGCGGCCTGGAGGAAAGCGGCATCGCCCCGGACGACGCGGCCAATCGCAATCAAGCGCTGCCGGCGATCCGAACCCGCCAGACCGATGCCGGCTTGCGCTGGTCGTTGAGCGAAGACCTGAAATTCGTCGCCGGTGCCTTCGACGTGCGCAAGCCGTACTTCACCACCGATGAGAACAACGTGTTCGGCGCGATCGGCGAAGTGCGCCACCGCGGCGTCGAGCTGAGCTTGAGCGGCAAACCGGCCGACAACTGGAGTCTGGTCGCCGGCGCGGTGCTGATGCAGCCGCGGGTCAGCGGCGAAGCGGTGCGGCTGGGCCGGGTCGGCAACCGCCCGATCGGCCAGACCGAACGGGTGCTGCGCAGCGATATCGAGTATCGCCCGCCGGTGTTGCCGGGCTGGTCGTTCGATCTGTCGATGAGCCATTACGGCGAACGCGTGGCCTCGCGCGACGGGCGCAACCGGGTGCCGGCGTACACCTTGGTCGATGTCGGCGCGCGCTACCGCTTCAAGCTCGGCGACGCGCCGGCCAGCCTGCGTTTGCTGGTCGCCAACGCCGGCGACACCTTCACCTGGAACATCTACGGCAACAACAGTTTCGGCCTGACCGACGGGCGGCGCTATGTGGCGCAGCTCGCGGTGGATTTCGACGGCTGAGTCCATAGCGCAACGGGGAGATGCGGCCATGTCGCTGCAGGATCGAAGAGGGGTTTCGCATCGCGATGTCTCGCCCGAGGCGAGCGCGCGCGACGCGTTGTTCGCCGCGGCCCAGGCCGGCGCGGCGCCGACGGTGTACAGCGGGGTTTGCCACGGCACCTTGGGCGAGTTGTGGCAGGGGCCGTGCGAGCTCGACGGCGAGTTGCACATCGGTCTGATTTCGCTGCCGGTGCGCAAATACAGTTGGATGCATTACGTTCCCGGCGAAACCGGCCAGGCCGAGCAGGATCTGGCCGGCAAGGACAAATGCCGGCTGGCGATCGAGCTGTATTTGCAGCGCCACGGCAAAACCTTGCCGCCCGGGCGTTGGAGCCACGATTCCGAACTGCCGCTGGGCAAGGGCATGGCCAGCTCCACCGCCGACCTGGTCGCTACGATCCGCTGCCTGGACCGTTTGTTCGGCCTCAACACGCCGGCGGCGGCGATGGCCGATCTGCTGCGCGGAATCGAGCGCTCCGACAGCGTGTTCCTCGACCGCCACGCGCTGTACCTGAGCGGGCGCCAGCAAGTGCTGCGCAGTTTCAATGCGCCGCTGCGCCTGCATGCCTGCTACATCGACGAAGGCGGCACGGTCGAGACCGAGAAGCTGGCCGAGCCCTTGCTGCGCCATTACCAGCGCCATCTGCCGGCGTACCGGCGCCATCTGCAGCGCGCGGTGGATGCGTTCGAGCGCATCGACACCCTGGCGATCTGCGAATGCGCCACCCACAGCGCGCAGCTGGCGCAGTGGGTCACGCCCAAGCGCCACTTCGAGACCCTGCGCCGGCGCCAGCACGAGCTCGGCGCCGACGGCATCGTCGTCGCCCACACCGGCAGCCTGCTCGGTTACCTGTTCGTGGCGCGGCCGGACGCGGTGCGCATGGGCGAGCTGTCGTCGTTCTTCCGCGGCCTGGGCAGCCAGTGCCGCTTCGCCGAGACGGGGTTGTGATGATCAGCGCCAACGATCCCACTTACGAGCGCGTGCATACCCATATCGCCGACGCGATCAAGGCGCCGGACCTGGTCCGGCTCGGGCCGAACCTATTCGTGGCCCGTTTCGAAACCATGAAGGTGTACTCGACCCTGGTCGCGGTCGAGCGCTTGCTGGCCAGCGGCCGGATCCGTCCGGGCGCGACCTTGATGGACAGTTCCAGCGGCATCTACGCCTACGCCCTGGCGCTGGCCTGCCACAAGTTCGGATTGCGCTGCCACATCGTCGGTTCCAAGACCGTAGACAAGACCCTGATGGTGCAGCTGCGCATTCTCGGCGCGAGCATCGAGCAGGTCGAGCCGCAAGCGACCTTGAAGATGGATCAGAGCCTGCGGGTGGCGCGGATCAAGGAATTGCTGGCTGCCGACCCGGACGTGCATTGGATGCAGCAGTACCACGACGACATCCACTACCACGGCTACGAGCCGGTCGCCGAACAGATCCGCGCGGCCACCGGCGATGCGCCGCTGAGCATCGTCGGCGGGGTGGGGTCGGGCTGTTCCACCGGCGGTCTGGCCTGCGCGCTGCGCGAGCGCGAGCCCTCGCTGCAACTGATCGGGGTGCAGCCGTTCGGCAGCATGACCTTCGGCTGCGAGCACATCGAAGACCCGGGCATCATCATCGCCGGCATCGGCAGTTCGATTGCGTTCCGCAACGTCCGCCACCATCTGTACGACCAAGTGCATTGGGTGTCGTTCGACTACGGCCTGTCTGGATCGGTGGCGTTGCTGCGCGAACACGCGGTGTTCGCCGGACTGTCGACCGGCTGCTGTTATCTGGTCGCGCGCCGCGAGGCGCAACTGCATCCGCGCCGCAACGTGGTGTTCCTCGCCGCCGACACCGGCCACCGCTATGTCGAAGGCGTGTTCGCCCACTACGAAAGCGCGCTGGACCTGGACGGGCTGAAGCCCACGCCGATCGACTCGCTGGAGCAACTGGCCTTGCCGTGGTCGGCGATGGCCTGGAACCGCGCCGCGTTCGCCACCTCTTTCGACGCCGCATCGCCCGCCGCGGCGCCGGCAACGCACTGACTCAGCATCTCCGGAGGATTTACCCATGGCGCATTTGTTGATGATCGAAAGCTGGGTCGGCGGCACCGGCCGGATCTTCCCGCCGGCGATCGCCCGGCTCGGTCACCGCTACACCCTCGTCACCCGCAATCGCGGCCACTATCAAGATCCGCGTTCGCGCGAAATCCATCCGGTGATCGAACACGCGGACAACGTGCTGAGCTTCGATACCAACGACGTGCCCGCGCTGATCGAGTTCCTGCGCGCCCAGCACGCGGTGCTGAAGTTCGACGGCGTGGTGACGATCTGCGACTACTACATCGGCACGGTGGCCGAAGTGGCGCAGGCGCTGGATCTGCCGCAGGCGTTCTCGGCCAATGTGGTGATGGAGCGGCGCAAGGACCAGGTGCGCGAGGCGATCGAGCGCGCCGGTCTGCCCAATCCGAAGTTCGCGGTGGTGGCCGGTTGGGACGACACCCGGCGCGAGGCGCAGCGGATCGGCTATCCGCTGATCGTCAAGCCTACCGATCTGGCCTCAAGCGCGTTCGTGCGGCTGGTCCACGACGAAGAAGAGCTGTGCCAGTCCTTCGATGCGCTGGAACAGTTCCCGCGCAACTTCCGCGAGCAGGAGCGGGTGCCGCTGCTGTTGCTGGAGGAGTACATGCGCGGCGAGGAGGTCAGTGTCGAAGCCTGCACCTATCGCGGCCAGACCACGATCATCGGCATCACCGACAAGAGCGTGACCGGGTTTCCGTATTTCATCGAAGACGGCCACATGTTCCCGGCCGCGCTCGATGCCGATACCGCCGCGCAAGTCGAAGCGCTGGTGCGCGGCGCCCTGGCCGCGGTCGGCCACGATCACGGCATCAGCCACACCGAGGTCAAGCTGACCGCGGACGGCCCGCGCATCGTCGAGATCAATCCGCGTCCCGGCGGCAACTACATCGCCGAACTGATCCAGCGGGTTACCGGCATCGATCTGCTCGATGCTCAGATCGAGCTCGCGCTGGGCCGCGAACCGGATCTGCAACGCCGCGAAACCGGCGTCGCCAGCGCCGCGATCAAGTTCCTGGTACCGCCGCGCGCGGGCCGGGTCGATGCGCTGGAAGGCGTATCGAGCCTGGAAGACGACCCGAACGTCGTTCGCTGGATTCTGGCCTCGGTGGCCGGCACCGAGGTGTCCGTGCCGATCGACAACGCCTGCTACCTCGGCCACGTGATCGCCAGCGATACCGACGGCCTGCGCGCGCGCCGCCACGCCGAGGACGCGTTGGCGCGGGTGAGGCTGCGCTATGCCGAAGACGCGCCGGCGCCGTTGTCCAGCGCGGCCTGAGCGCCGCACGCCCACGTCCGCCGTTTTTCCCGCATCGCCTTTATCGAGAACCGCACCATGACCGCTTCGAGCTTGAACAGCGTCGCCGACCTCACCGCCGCCGTGCTGCGCGGCGACTACGGCCCCGATCCGGCCGGCCTGCACGCGGTCGGCGCGTTCTGGGTCCGCCAGAGCACCCAGTTCCCCGGCACCGACACCAAGTACCGCAACTATTACCTGGTGCTGCGGGTGGAGTCGGGTTTCGGCGGCTGCTGCGTGGAGCGCGATCAACTCGATTCGGTGATCGCTGAGGAACTGTCCGGGCGCAGCGTCGCCGAGCTGCTGCGCGATGAGCGCACGCCGGTGCGGATCGCCGCGCTGGACGCGTACCTGTCGCTGGCGCGGCCGCATCGCGACGCCGCGCTGGCGCAGGTGTTCATGCTCCCGCACGGCACGCCCTTGCAGCGGGCCAAGGCGCGCGACCAGGCCATCGCCGGCTTGCTCGAGATCGCGCCGGGCATGAAGGTCGGCTTGATCGGCGTGGTCAATCCGCTGGTCGAGGCGATCCGCGCCCGCGGCGGCGTTTGTTTGCCCTGCGATTTCAATATGCAGCGCACCGCCGACGGCACCGAGGTGACCCGCGACATGGCGCCGGTGCTCGCTCAAGCCGATTTGGTGATCGCCACCGGCATGACCTTGAGCAACGGTTCGTTCGATCAGATTTTGAGCGCGGTGCGCGAGCGCGGGATCGGCCTGATCGTCTACGCCCAGACCGGCAGTTCGATCGTGCCGCAGTTCCTCGGCCACGGCGTGGCGGCGGTGTCGGCCGAACCGTTCCCGTTCTCGCAGTTCAGCGCCGACCCGACTCCGATCCATCTGTATCGGCTCGGCGGCGCCGACGCGCGCGCGGCGGCCTGATCCGAACCCATGAGCGCCGCGACCGCCCACGCCGTCGAACCGCTGGACGAAGCCGCGCGCAAACGCGGGCTCAACGGCTTGCTGGTCTACACCTTCTTCATGGTGACCGGCTTCGCCATGCTGATGCCGCTGGTGGCGGTGCACTACGTCAACGACATCGGTCTGGCCGCGACCGCGGTCGGCGTGGCGCTGGCGGTGCGCCAGCTGACCCAACAAGGCTTGGCGCTGGTCGGCGGGGTGCTGTCGGACCGTTACGGCGCGCGCCGGATGATCTGCCTGGGCGTGCTGCTGCGCGCGCTGGGGTTCGCCAGTCTGGCGTTCGCCGCGGACCTGCCGATGTTGTTGCTGGCGATGGTGTTGTCGGCCTTGGGCGGGGCGATGTTCGAGGCGCCGTATCAGGCCTCGATCGCCGCGCTCACCGATGAAACCAGCCGCCCGCGCTATTACGCGATCAGCAACTGGGTCAGCGGCGTGGCCACCACCTTGGGGCCGTTGCTGGGCGTGGCCTTGCTGCGGTTCGATTTCCGCATCGTCTGTCTGGTCGCGGCGGCGTGCTTCGCCCTGAATTTCGTGATCGCGCTGCGCTTGCTGCCGAAGGTGGAGATGCCGCCGCAACCGCCGCCGCTGCGGCATGGCCTGGATCTGGTGCTGCGCAACCGCGGCTTCGTCCGGCTGGTGGCGTTGCTGATGCTGTACTGGTTCGTCGCGGTGCAGATCAACATCAGCTTCCCGCTGCTGGCCCAGCGTTTGAGCGGCGGCGTCGACGGCGTCGGCGCGATGTTCGCGCTCAGCGCCGGCATCACCGTGGCCTTGCAGTACGGACTGGTGCGCTGGCTGGAGAAACGCCTGAGCAGCGCGCAAGTGCTGGTGCTGGGCGTGTCGATCATGGCGCTGGCCGCCGGCGCGATCGGCCTGGTCGACCAATTCGCCGAACTGCTGCTGTGCGTGGCCGGCTTCTCGGTCGGCGCGCTGATGACCCGGCCGACCCAACAGACCTTGATCGCCGGCCTGGCCGATCCGCGCGCGCTCGGCACGTTCCTCGGCGTGAGCTCGCTGAGCCTGGCCGTCGGCGGCGGCATCGGCAGCGTCGCCGGCGGCTGGCTGGTCGATGTGGCCGCGAAGCAACACTGGCCGTGGCTGCCGTGGTCGGTGTTTTGCGCCGTCGGCCTGCTTAGCGCCGCCGGCCTGCATATCGCTACACCAGACCGCGCCCGAATGCAGATCGCTTCCGCGCGCGGCTGACCGCTTCCCCGTAGTGTGACTTGCCCTCTCCTGGACTCCGGCAAGGGAGAGGGTTTTTTTTGCCTGGCGCCGGGCTCACTCCGGTATCGCCGGCACCTGTTCGCAGCAGCGCTTGAGGTGTTCGCGCAGGCGCTGCACCAACGGACTGAGCAAACGCCGGTCGGGACAGATCAGATTCAACGGCGCGGCCTCGCCCTGCCAATCGCGGCACAGCAGCACCAGGCGCCCGTCGAGCACCTCGCGCGACACGTCCAGCCAGGATTTGTAGGCGATGCCGTGCCCCGCCAGCGCCCACTGTTTGACCGCGTGGCCGTCGTCGCTGACCCGGTCGCCGTGCACGCGCACGCTGCGCTCGTCTTCGCCGCGGCGCAGCCGCCAGCGGTCCTGGGTTTCGCCGCGGATCAACATGCGCAGGCAGTTGTGTTCGCTCAGCTGCTCCGGGTCTTGCGGAACGCCGTGGCGCATCAGGTACTCGGGCGAAGCGCACACGACCCGGCGGTTGTCGGCGCGCAGCGGCAGCGCGATCAGGTTGGAATCCTGCGGCGAGCCGTAACGCAAGACCACGTCCACCGGCTGCCGGTACACGTCGGCGAAATGATCGGACAGGTTGATCCGCAGCTGCACCTGCGGATGCTCGGCAATGAATTCGTCCAGCCACGGCAGCATCAGGCTGCGGCCGAGGTCGGACGGCATCGACATCTGCAATGCCCCGTGCAGCTCCGCTTCCTCGCCGCGCAGCGCTTGCTCGGCTTGCTCGATTGCGCGCAGCGCTTCGCGCGCATGCGCCAGGAAGCGTTCGCCCGCCTGGGTCAGGCGCAGGCTGCGGGTGGAGCGCACGAACAACTGCGCGCGCAATTCCGCTTCCAGCCGCTTGATCGTGGCGCTGGCCGCGGACGGGCTGATGTCGAGGGCGCGCGCGGCGGCCGACAGGCTGCCGGCGTCGGCGGCGCGCACGTACAGCGCCAGATCGGCGAAGGCCTTCATTTTCAATCCGCGCTTGAAACAGAACCGGCTTATGCCCGGTTTTTGCCGCCGCGGCAAGGCGGCAGCATGGTCGCCATCGCCACCCCGGAGCCGCTCATGTCCCGCACCGATGCTGCCGCCCAGCCGCCGCGCTGGCGTTTCGACCACATCAACCTGCACGGCCACGGCGCCGCGCTGGATCGCTTGTTCGGCCAGGTGATGGGCCTGCGCGATGGATATCGGCCGCCGTTTCCGTTCCCGGGGCGGTGGCTGTACCGCGACGACTCGCCGTGGCTGCATCTGGTCCGGCCCGCGGCCGGGCGTGGCGAACACGTGCGCCTGGGTCACATCGCGTTTCGCACCGACCAACCTGCGGCCGCGTTGATCGAACGCTTGCGCGCGGCCGGTTTGGATTACGAAGTCGCGCTGGTGCCCGAGCAGGGCGACGTGCAGTTGTTCGTCGCCTTGCCCGGCGGGCTGGTGATCGAACTCGATGCGCCGGCCGATCCCGCGCTCGGCGACGGTCGTGAAGCGTATGTCGCCGCGCTGGCGTTGAGCACGAGTTAGCGCTGCGACCCCTTGTTTGCCCTTATCCCCTTTTGCGAGCGCTCCGATGAACTCTCTTTTGCAACAACCGCAGTCCCTGGGCCCGTTGTCGCTGCCCAACCGCATGGTGATGTCGCCGATGACTCGCGCGCGCAGCAGCCAGCCGGGCAACGTGCCCAACGCGTCGATGGCGCGCTATTACGCCCAGCGCGCCGGCGCCGGGTTGATCGTCACCGAGGCCACCCAGGTCTCGCCGCAAGGGCAGGGCTACAGTTTCACCCCGGGCATCCACAGCGACGAACAAATCGCCGGATGGCGGCACGTCACCGATGCGGTGCACGCGGCCGGCGGGCGGATCTTCCTGCAGCTGTGGCATGTCGGGCGGATGTCGCACGAGTCCTTCCACGACGGTCAGGCGCCGGTGGCGCCGTCGGCGATTTCGCCGCAGGCCAAGGTCTGGATCGTGCGCGACGGCGTCGGCGGCCTGGTCGATTGCCCGACCCCGCGCGCGTTGGCGCGCGAAGAAATTCCCGGCGTGGTCGAGCAATTCCGCCGCGGCGCCGGCAACGCCATCGCCGCCGGTTTCGACGGCGTGGAGATCCACGGCGCCAACGGTTATCTGATCGATCAGTTCCTGCGCACCACTTCCAACCGCCGCGACGATGAGTACGGCGGATCGATCGACAACCGCGTGCGCTTTCTAGAAGAAGTGACGCGCGCAGTCGCGGCGGAAGTCGGCGCCGAACGCACCGGCATCCGCCTGGCGCCGTACATCACCGCGCGCAACATGAGCTGCCCGCAGATCATCCCGACCATTCTGGAAGCTGCGCGGCGGCTGCAGGAGATCGGCGTGGCCTACATCCATCTGTCGGAAGCCGATTGGGACGATGCGCCGCAAGTGCCGGCTTCGTTTCGCCATGAACTGCGCGCGGCCTACCGTGGCAAACTGATCGTGGCCGGGTTGTACGACCGTGCGCGCGGCGAGCGCATCCTCGTCGATGGCCTCGCCGATCTGGTCGCGTTCGGCCGGCCGTTTATCGCCAATCCCGATCTGCCGCGGCGCTACGCCAACGACTGGCCCTTGGCCGAGTACGACCCGGCGACCCTGTTCGGCGGCGACGAGCGCGGTTACACCACGTATGGCGATTATCGCGCGGACGCGGCTTGAGCGGCGCTCGTGCTTGGAGCCGCCAACAAAATAGCCCGGCTCGGGACGAGCAGAGCAAAGTCAAAATGGATTCCGGCTTTCGCCGGAATGACGAGGGGTAAGTGGCTCGGTTTCGTTGGCGGCTCTTACTCGCCGCCGGCGTAGCCGAACTGGCGCCAGGCCTCGAACACCACCACCGCCACCGAATTGGACAAATTCAGGCTGCGGTTGTCCGGCCGCATCGGCAAACGCAGGCGCTGCTCGGGCGGGATCGCATCGAGCACTTCCTGCGGCAGGCCGCGGGTTTCCGGGCCGAACAGGAACACATCGCCGGCGGCATACGCCGGCCCGTCGAAGCGGCTGCGGCCGCGCGTGCTCAAGGCGAACACCCGCGCCGGCGCGCCCTGGGCCTGGGCGATCGCCTGCAGCGCCGCGTCCAGGCTGTCGTGCACGCGTAGTTCGGCGTACTCGTGATAATCCAGCCCGGCCCGCTTGAGCTGCTTGTCTTCCAGGCTGAATCCCAGCGGCGCGATCAAATGCAGGCGCGCGCCGGTGTTGGCGCACAGACGGATCACGTTGCCGGTGTTGGGCGGGATTTCGGGTTGGTAGAGGACGACATTGAACATCCACCCATTATGCGGGCTGGGCGCGGCGCCCGCCGGGCAACGCAAAAGCGCGCGCCGTCCCCCTGTGACCGCCGGCCCATGCCAGGGCGGCGGCGGGCGCCTAAGATGCCCGCTTTGGTCCGCTCGCGGACGTCCCTCAGCCGGAGTCGACATGCCCCAGTTCCCCACGCCCGCCCTCGCGCCGCAGCGCGCCCGTCCCCGCGCCGCGGCGCTGGCCCTGGCCCTGGGCGTCGCCCTGGCCGGCGCGGTGCTCGCGCCGGCGGCGTCCGCGGCCGCGCCCCAGGGCGGCGCCGGCGTCAACATCGCCTACGACGAATTCACCCTGCCCAACGGCCTGCGGGTGATCGTCCATACCGATCGCAAGGCGCCGATCGTCGCGGTCAACGTCTGGTATCACGTGGGCAGCAAGAACGAACAACCCGGCCGCACCGGCTTCGCGCATTTGTTCGAGCATCTGATGTTCCAGGGCTCGGAGAACTACAAGGGCGAATTCTTCGCGCCGTTCGAACTGGTCGGCACCACCGACCAGAACGGCACCACCAACGTCGACCGCACCAACTATTTCCAGAACGTGCCGACCACCGCGCTGGACATGGCGCTGTGGATGGAATCCGACCGCATGGGCCATCTGCTCGGCGCGATCGATCAAAAGACCCTCGACGAACAGCGCGGCGTGGTCCAGAACGAAAAGCGCCAGGGCGAAAACCAGCCCTACGGCCGGCGCATCAGCGGCAAGCTGTATGAGGCCCTGTACCCGGCCGATCATCCCTACAGCTGGCAGACCATCGGCTCGATGGCCGATCTGGACGCGGCCTCGCTGGACGATGTGAAGACCTGGTTCCGCAGCTGGTACGGCCCCAACAACGCGGTGCTGGTGCTGGCCGGCGACATCGATCTGAAGACCGCCAAGGAAAAAGCCCTGCGCTTCTTCGGCGACATCCCCGCCAGCGCGACCTTGCCCGACATGGCCACGCGCATTCCCAAGCGCGAGCGCGACACCGAGGAAGTGGTGCCCGACCGGGTGCCGCAGGCGCGCATCTACCGCGCCTGGCCGGTCGCCCAGTTCGGCGCCGCCGACGGCGTGGACCTGCAGTTGTTCGCGCAGATCCTCGGCGGCAGCGCCGCCTCGCGCCTGGACGCGCGTCTGGTCCATCGCGACCGGATCGCCGACAGCACCAGCGTGTCGATCAACGATGCCGAAATCAGCGGCACCCTGGTGGTGGTGGCCAACGTCAAGCAAGGCGTGGACCCGGCCAAGGTGCGCGCGGCCATCGATGAGGAAATCAAGAAGCTGATCGAACAGGGCCCGAGCGCGCAGGAACTGGAACAGGCCAAGACCGCCAGCCGCGCCGAGTTCGTGCGCGGGATCGAGCGGATCGGCGGTTTCGGCGGCAAGTCCGACGTGCTGGCGCGCTGCGCGGTGCTGCTGGGCAAGGCCGATTGCTACCGCGATGAGCTCAAGGACATCGACCGCGCCGACATCGCCAGCGTGCAGGCGGCCGGGCGCAAGTGGCTGGGCGTGGGTTCGCACACCATCGTGGTCCAGCCGGGCGACAAGCCGGCGTCCTCGTTGCCCGAAACCGCCAGCGCCGCGCCGGCGACCCAGCCCGCGCCGATCCCGGCGGCCGATCCGCGCTTCAAGACGGTCAAGTCCGATCTCGACCGCAGCCTGGGCGTGCCGCAAACCAAGAGCTTCCCGGCGCTGAAGTTCCCGACCCCGCAGACCGCCCAGCTCAGCAACGGCATGCAGGTGGTGCTGGTCGAGCGCCACGAAACCCCGATCGTGCAATTGCAGATGGAATTCCCCGGCGGCTTCAGCGCCGACCGCGGGCGCAAGTCGGGCACCGCCAGCTTCGCCATGGCCATGCTCGACGAGGGCGCCGGCGAGTACGGCGCGTTGGAGTTGTCGGCGCGCAAGGAAGCCCTCGGCGCGGAGCTGACCAGCGGCGCCAGCCTGGACGGCGCCAACGTTGCGCTGTCGGCGCTGACCGACAAGCTCGATCCGTCGCTGGATCTGCTCTCCGATCTGGTCCGCCGCCCGCGCTTCGACGCGGCCGAGATCGAGCGCGTGCGCGCACAGTGGCTGGCCGGGATCAAGCAGGAGAAGGCGCGCCCGCAAACCGCCGCGCTGCGGGTGTTGCCGCCGCTGCTGTACGGTGCCGGCCACGCGTACGCGATTCCGTTCACCGGTACCGGCACCGAGGCCTCGATCGCTTCGCTGACCCGCGATGACCTGGTCGCCTTCCACCGCGATTGGCTGCAGCCGCAGCGCGCGCGGGTGATCGTGGTCGGCGACACCACGCTGGCGCAGATCCTGCCGAAGCTGGAAACCCGGTTCGGCGACTGGAAGGGCCAAACCCAGGCGCCGGCGCTGCCGGATCTGGCCCAGGTCGCCCGGCCGAAGGCGGCGCGGGTGTTCCTGGTCGATCAGCCCGGCGCGATCCAGTCCAACCTCTACGTCGGCGAATTGATCGCCCCGACCGGCGACGCCGGCAGCGTCGATTTCGATTTCGCCAACGGCGTGCTCGGCGGCGAATTCAGCTCGCGCCTCAACATGAACCTGCGCGAGGACAAGCACTGGGCCTACGGTTCCTACAGCGGCGCGGGCAATGCGCTCGGCCAGCGGCCGTGGATCGCGCAGGCGGCGGTGCAGTCGGACAAGACGGTCGAATCGCTGGGCGAGCTCAAGCGCGAAATCGAGGCCTTCGCCAGCGGCGCCAAGCCGGTCACCGAAGCCGAGACCGCCAAGATCCGCGCCGCCAACACCTTGAGCCTGCCGGGCGCGTACGAAACCAGCGACGCGCTGATGGCGCAGGTCGGCGCCGATCTGCGTTACGGCCGGCCCAGCGATTTCATCCTCAAGTACAAGGCGCGCAACGACGCGATGACCCCGGCGCTGGCCCAGGCCGCGGCCAAGTCGCTGGATCCGGCCGCGCTGACTTGGGTGGTGGTCGGCGATCTGTCCAAGATCGAGCAGCCGGTGCGCGCGCTCAAGCTCGGCGAGGTCCAGGTGATCGACAACGACGGCAAGCCGGTGCGTTGATCGCAACCGCCACGCGGCGCCGTCCGGCCGTGATTGGGTAGCAAGGCGTCCGGTAGCGGGCCGCATCTTCGGATGCGGCCCGCTGCGTTTGCGGCGCAGCTCGATGTCGATCGCCGCGTGGGCCGCGGCATTCCTACCGCGCTCAGCCGATTCCGGCGACAATGCCCCGGTTCGCATTCACAGCCGAGGTCTCCATGCGCGCGTTGGCTCTTCCGTCTTCGACTCTGTCCGTCCTCACCGTCGCCGTGCTGGCCTTGAGCGCGTCGGCCTGCACCTGGGTCAACATGGCCCCCGGCGCGCAGTCGGTGCGGGTGCTGTCGCCGGGCGCGGCGCCGGGATGCGAGAAGCGCGGCGAAGTGGCGGTGGCGGTCAAGCACAACGTCGCCTTCTACGAGCGCAATCAGCTGCGCGTGCGCGAAGAACTGGAAACCCTGGCGCGCAACGAGGCCCCGGGTTTGCAGGCCGACACCATCCAGCCGCTGGGCGAGCCTTCGCAGGGCCAGCAGCGTTTCGCCGCCTACCGTTGCGGCGCCGGTGCGGTCCCGGCCGCGCAAAAACCCGCTTCCACCGGTGCCCAGACCTATCCGGTCGAGAATTGAGCGGCCTTCCAAACGCTTGCGTACGGCTTTTTTCCGGTCGCCTGGGCGAAGTAATTAATTGTTTTTGAAAGGCTTTGTCGCCGGGCAAGTGCCTTCAGGCCTGCCCGGACACTGACATTAGCTAATGCATGTGGCCCGGTTAGGCGCTAACCTGTCGCACTTTCTGTCCGCGAAGGGTTTGTCGCCCATGCTGTTCCAACACGTAGCCATCGCCGGCCTCGCTCACGTCGACGCGCCGCGAAAGCTAACCTCGGAGGAGATCAACGCCCGGCTCAAGCCGACGCTCGATCGCCTCGGCATCAAGGTCGATGTGCTGCAGGACGTCGCCGGCGTGCGCGAGCGTCGTCTGTGGGACGGCGAAATGAAGCCCTCCGAAGCGGCCACCCTGGCCGGCGTCAAAGCGCTGGCCGATGCCGGCATCGACGCCGATCGCATCGGCCTGCTGGTCAACACCTCGGTCAGCCGCGATTACCTTGAGCCGTCCACGGCCAGCATCGTCTCGGGCAATCTGCGCCTGGGCGAGAACTGCCAGAACTTCGACGTCGCCAACGCCTGCCTGGCTTTCATCAACGGCATGGACATCGCCGGCCGCATGATCGAGCGCGGCGAGATCGACTACGCCCTGATCGTCGACGGCGAAACCGCCAACAAGGCTTACGAGAAAACTCTGGAACGCCTCAGCGGCGCCGACGTCACCGAAGCGCAGCTGCGCGACGAAATGGCCACGCTGACCCTGGGCTGCGGTGCCGCGGCGATGGTGCTGGCGCGTTCCGAACTCGCCCCGGGCGCTCCGCGCTACCGCGGCGGCGTGACCCGTTCGGCCACCGAGTGGAACCACCTGTGCGTGGGCGATCTGCACCACGACCGCATGGTCGCCGACGGCCGCATGCTGATGATCGAAGGCCTCAAGCTCGGCCAGAAGACCTTCACCGCCGCGCGCGCCGCGCTGGGCTGGGCGGTGGAAGAGCTCGACGAATTCGTCATCCATCAGGTCAGCCGCGCCCACACCCAGGCCTTCCTCAAGGCCTTCGGCATCGACCCGGCCAAGGTCATGACCATCTTCGGCGAGCACGGCAACATCGGTCCGGCCTCGGTGCCGATCGTGTTGAGCAAGCTGCGCGAGATGGGCCGGTTGAAGAAGGGCAACCGCGTCGCGCTGCTCGGCATCGGCTCGGGCTTGAACTGCTCGATGGCCGAAGTGGTTTGGTGAGCCTGCGCTAAGCGCGGCTTGACCGGTTAAACGTACGGGTCCGATGCGCGAGCATCGGGCCCGTTTTCGTTTGGGTGGCGGTTGGGTTCGGGTTTTGCGGCAGTGCGGCTTATGCGCGCACGCATGGACTTCAGCGTCGCCGCATCGCGTTCAAGCCGCAATCGAGATCGAGAAACTCAAACCTCGACTTGCGCCGTATAGGGCCGCTCCACCGGCAGCAGCGCTTTGGCCTCATCCAGCTTCGCCGTTTCGACCAGCGCATGCAGCCGGTGCGCCAGCGGCGTGATGTCCTCGATGCGCTGCACCCATTGGTCGGCATACCGCGGCACCGCTTCGCCGCTCAGGCCGATCTGGATCGCGCGGTAATCGAGTGGATGGAAATGCAGATTGCGTTCGGGGTCCCACTGGATGCGTACGGGCGTGGCTTCCTTGTGGCGCTTCCATTGCTCGGGGCTCATGGCCGGGTCCGGGTGCGACGGGCAGCTGTGCGCCAACGCCCACTCGAAACCTTCGCGGCTGATATCGATGGCGAGGATGCGGTGTTGGTTGTCGTCCTTATGACCCCAGCCTGCGCGGTACATCATCCATAGGAAGGATGGCTTGATCCAGGTCATGCGCGAACGCGAGAACGGCGCGACGAAGCGGCCGCTCTTGATCGCGGCATCGGCGATGAGGTGGTTATAGGCCTGATAGACGCGGATGGTGTCGTCGTCGTAGACGGCACGGATCTGGCGATACGGGGGTGTGTTGTCCGCACCCTTGTGCGGGGTCTTGCTCTGATTGTCGTCGTTCATTGCGTGCACTTTAACGCAGCATGGGCCGATATCGGGCTCGGGCCGCACCGGGTCGCTGCCGTCATGGCGATGCTTTCCAGTCGATCGGTGCGACGAATCCGGCGCAACGAACGCTCGACTGGGCTTGCTATAGTCGAGCTCTCTCCGCGCGAACGCCGCAACGGCCGCCGCGCCAAGGACCGATTCATCACCCGCAACGGAGTTGCCGCAATGGCCCAACCCAAGAGCCACCTCGAGATCGCCCTGGCCTCGATCCCGGTGTTCACCAACGACGGCACGCTCGACGTCGCCGAACTGCAGAAGCTGCTCGATCTGGCGCTGCGCGATCAGACCGTCGACGAGGACGAAAAGCGCGTGCTCGGCAATATCTTCAAGCAGGCCGAACTCGGCCAGCTCGATGCCGAGGTCAAGCGTCGGATCGACGAAGCGCGCAAGTTGCACGGCATTTCGGCCTGAGGTCGGGCCGGGAGCCCGCGGGCTCCCGGTCTTGCGCCGTGGTTGTGGTGG
>NZ_JBAMDI010000157.1:0-22480 GCF_036961695.1 Pseudomonas sp. CGJS7
GCCGAACCGGCCGCGGCCGCGCCGGTGCAGCACTACCGCCGCGCGCCGGTCGCATTGCGTCTGGAGCAAACGCTGGGCAACGGCATCACCCCGTCGCGTACCGTATTCGGCCTGACCCGTCACTACGGCTGCTGGTGGATCAAAGGCTGAACAGGCATGCCGCCCCAGTGCGGCAAAGCACATACCACGGCGTCGGTTGGGTCGAGGCACCGGCGCAGGGCACAATAGCGGTTTCCCCTCCCCACCACGGAAGCCGACGATGCAATACCCCGAATGGATCTGGCACAACGGCGCGATCAAGCGCTGGGCCGAAGCGACCACGCACGTCATGTCGCACGCGTTGCACTACGGCTCTTCCGTATTCGAGGGCATCCGCACCTACGACACGCCCAACGGTCCGATCATCTTCCGCTTGAACGACCACAACACGCGTCTGTTCGCCTCGGCCAAGATCTACGACATGGGCATTCCGTATTCGTTGGCGCAGATCAACGACGCCTGCCATGAAGTGATCAAGGCCAACGGCAACACCACCGATTACCTGCGTCCGGTCGCCTACCGCGGCCTCGGCGGTTTCGGCCTGTCCGCCGACACCCCGACCGACGTCGCCGTGGCGACCTGGAAGATGGGCCAGTACCTGGGCGCCAGCGTGCTGGAAGAAGGCATCGACGCCTGCGTGTCGAGCTGGCAGCGTTTCGCTCCCAACACCATCCCGGCCGGCGCCAAGGCCGGCGGCAACTACCTGTCGGGCCAGTTGGTCGCGCGCGAAGCGCGTCGCCTGGGCTTCGGCGAAGGCATCGCGCTGGCCTCCACCGGTTTGTTGTCCGAAGGTGCGGGCGAGAACCTGTTCCTGGTGTTCAACGGCGCCTTGCACACCACCCCGGTGAGCGCGGCGCTGCTCAACGGCCTGACCCGCAACACCATCATCACCCTGGCCCGCGACGTCGGCATCGAAGTGGTCGAACGCGATCTGCCGCGCGAGTACCTGTACCTGTGCGATGAGTTGTTCATGTGCGGCACCGCCGCAGAGATCACCCCGATCCGTTCGGTCGATGGCCGTCAGGTCGGCAGCGGCCGTCGTGGGCCGGTGACCGAGCGGATCCAGGAGCTGTTCTTCGGCTTGTTCAACGGCAAGACTCCGGACAAGTACGGCTGGCTCGAAGCGGTGAAGTAATTGACGTAGTGAGTTGAAGGAATCCCCGCTTCCTGGAAGTGGGGATTTTTTTTGGGGTGGTGTTTTACGAGCAAGAGCGAATCCCCCTGCCCCCCTTTTCCAAAGGGGGAACAGCAAGAGCGTCGGCAACCGTGACCGTAACCGCGCGCAGAAAAATCGCCCCCTTTGAAAAAGGGGGCTGGCGCCCGCGCACTACGCTTCAGACAAATCCAACTGCGCCGGGGGATTGGCTTTTGCTACGTCGGCAAAACCCTATCCGACGGACGGCCCCTTCTCCCCAGCGGTGTAGCTCGCCAAGCGCATTCATCGGACGCCGACATGCCCCTCCGCCCAACCGTCCCGCTGATCGCCGAGCGCGGGTTCGGTCTTTGCGATGCGCCGTTCGATGGGCCGCCACGGCACCGGCAAAGCGCAAATTCGCGCTGTGGATTGACAGCCGCGTCCGCCCCGGCGTATAGCTCGCCCGGTTAGTTCAAAGAGAGGCAGACATGTACGTCCGCCATGCGATACCGCTGTTCGCAGCTCTGGCCCTGAGCGCGTGCGCGCATTCCAACGCCGCCGCTCCGCTCCCGTCCAAGCCTGCCAAGGAGGCCACCGAGATGAACGCTCCGTCCGAAACGCTCGCCAAGACGCCGACGCTCAACGCCGAGCAAGCGCTGACGCGGCTGCTGTCGCTGATCCGCGATACGCGCAGCGCCGAAGAATTATCGCCGGAGCGGCTCGCCGCCGCGTTCGGGGTGAAAATCTCGCAGTACGAGCCCGGCTATTGGGCATTCGGCGAGGCCTTGTCACCGCGGTGGTCCTACAGCATCGAGCTGCGCGAAAAAATCAAAATCGGCTCGCGCTTCAATTTCAGCTTCAACAGCGCCGCGGGCGCCTCGCCGCCGATCGACGAATTGTGCGCGCTCGACTACGCCGGCTTCACCGCTCAACTCGAATCGATGGGCTTCGTGCGTACGGCGTATCGCGCCGAACACGGGCGCTTCGTCAACGATTGGTTCGATCGCCCGGGCCTGCGCCTGGCGGTGCATCCGTTGGGCGAGCCCAGGCCGGCGGACGGTAAAGCCGCGCGCGTCTGCGTGAAGATGGTGCTGATCCCGTAAGCCGACAAGGAGTCAGGCATGGCCACGCTCACCCCAGAGGCCCAAGCGGTCGTCGACGCTTTCGCCAGTTCGGGCGTCACCCCGGACCAAGCGGCCAATCTGCGCTCGCTGATCGCCAATTCGCCCACGCTGGTCGATCAGCTCAACCGCGCGACCGCTCCGCCGGATCCCAGCATCGCCTCGATCGGCATGATGGCCGACGACAGCCTCAGCGGCGAATACGATCAAGACCTCAAGCAGGTCCGCTTGGGCAAGTCGCAGTTGGACGCTCCGGCTTCCGGCAGCTTCAACGCGATCGGCGCGGCGTTCACGCTCAGCCATGAAATCCAGCACGGACTCAATCAGCGCGAGCTCACCACCGCAAACGACGCGTTTCTGGCCGAAGCCGAACGCATCGCGCAAACCCCCGGACCGACCCACGACTACACCGCCGCCACCGAGGCGCTGCTCAAGGCCAACCGCCGCAACGAAGCCACCGCCGAGATCGCCGGCTACAACGCGGCGGTGGAAACGCTTGCCGCCACCCACCCCAACCCGACCCTCGGCGACATTTACGAGTCCGACCCCGGCAACATGGGGCCGTACATCGAAAAAAGCGCCGCCCCTCCGTTCACCTACTCCGCCAAGAGCGGCCTGACCTTCAATGCCGACGGCACCCTGACCGCCAACGAGCTCAACATCGACGCGGTAGGAGACCATTTCTTCGACATCCCGCGCGGCGCGCCCGCCGGCCTGGGACAGAATCACGACGAAGGCTACCCCAACTTTTACGGGGCCTATGCCGTAAACGTCATCGCCTATTACGAGCGCCAGCACAATCCGCCGCAGCCCGGTGTCGTAGCGCCGCAACCGGTGCTCGATCTGAAGCACCTGGGCTTGAGCGAAGCCGGCATGGAGAGCGTCGGCGTAGATCTGGGCGACGACAAGCGGCCGATGCCGTACCTGGACAGCAGCACAAATCCGCCGACGGCAGGCAGCTTCGACCACACCCTGGGAGCGCCCGCGCCGACGCTGCCGCCCCCCGGGCCCACCCCGCCCACGACACCGCCGCCGGGGCCCTCGCCGCCGAACGCGGCCGGCTCGGCCGCGGACGCGAGCTTGCGGGCCGACCACCCGGATTACCCGCTTTACCAACAAATCCGTGCCGGCGTAGAACGCATCGATACCGAACACGGCCGCGGCTACGACGACGCCAGCGAACGCCTGACCCGCGCGGCGCTGGCCCGGGTCAAGGAAAACGGCGGCGGGCCGGTCGATCACGTCGTGCTCAGCCAGGATCGTTCGACGTTGTTTTTGGTCAAGGGCGGTCTCGACGATCCGGCCCAGCAACGTACTGCGCTGGCAGTCGGGGAGGCGCTGCAGACGCCGGTCGCCGAGTCGCAGCGGCGTGCGGATGCGGTTCCGCAAGCTCAGGAAGCTGCGCAGGTTCAACGGCCTGAGGCGAGGGCCGTGCAGCATTGACGCTGGCGGTTTGCTGAGGGGGAGTTCGGCGGTTTGCGGGTAAAAGGCAAATCCCCCCTGCCCCCCTTTTTCAAAGGGGGGAACAGCAACAGCAACCGCGACGGGATCGGAAACGGGAACGGAAACTACGATCGCGCCGCGGTAATTCGCCCCCTTTGAAAAAGGGGGCTGGCGCCTACGCAGTACGATGTCAGACAGATCCAACTGCGCCGGGGGATTTGCTCCCGCCGCGGCCGCTAAAACGCCCTCAATTGACAGCCCATCCCCCCAACGGTATAGCTCGCCAAGCGCATTCATCGGACGCCGACATGCCCCTCCGCCCGACCGCACCGTTGATCGCCGCGCTCGCGCTCAGCGCGTGCGCGCACACCTCGGCCAGTTCCCAACGACCGCCGGATTCCGCCAAGGAGCCCAATCCGATGTCCGCTTCCGCATCGGCGCCCGCCAACGCGCCCAAACTCGACGCCGAGCAAGTGCTCGACCGTCTGCTGACCCTGATCCGCGAGTCCGAACGGGTCGAGCAATTCACCGCGCAACGCCTGAGCTCGGCGTTCGGCGTAACCTTCTCGGTATTCGAACCCGGTTATTGGGGTTTCGGCGAACAGCTTTCGCCGCAGTGGTCCTACGGCATGGAAATGCGCGATAAGACCGCGATCGGCTCGCGCTTCAGTTTCAGCTTCAACGCCGCGCCCGGCGCCACGCCGCCGCTGGAAGAAATCTGCCGGATCGACTACGCGCGCTTCGCGTCCGCACTGGAAGCCATGGGCTTCAAGCGCGAGCCCTACTACGGCGAACACGGCCGTTTCATCAACGATTGGTTCGAACGTCCCGGCATGCGCATAGCGGTGTACCCGCTGGGCGAAGCCGACGCGCCCGGCGAGAAAGCCTCGCGGGTGTGCGTGAAGGAAGTTCAGATTCCCTAAGTCCTAAGGACCAGGACCATGACCGCTCTGACCCCGCAGGCGCAAGCGCTACTGACCGCCTTCGCCGCGCGCAGCGACACCAGCGACGCCCAGGCCGCCAACCTGCAAGCGCTGGTCGATAATTCGCCCACCTTGATCGCGCAACTCAACGCCGCAGCCGCGCCGCCGGCCTACGTGCGTTCGATCGTGCCCTTGACCAACCCCAATGCCGGCGGCGAATACAACGGCCAATCCGGCGAACTGCGGCTGCCGCTGAAAATCCTCGACACCCCGGCGAGCGGCGCGTTCAACCCTGGCGAAGCCAGTTACGTGATGGGCCACGAGTTGCAGCACGGCGCCAACCACGCCGGCATGGAAACCGAGCGCCGCGCGGTCTACGCCGAAATGACCCGGATCGCGCAGACGCGCGCGCCGCGCGACTACACCGCGCCCAGCGAAACCCTGCTGGCGGCCAATCGGCGCGACGAAGCCAGCGCGGAGGTCGCCGGTTTCAACGCCACCGTGGCCGCGGCGCGGCACGCCAACCCCAATGCGACCTTGGCCGACGTCTACAACGCCAATACGCGCATGCAGGCCTACATCGACCGCAGCCAGAACGGCCCGCCCTACACCTACACGATCAAACCGGAGTTCACCCTCAACGCCGATCTCACCATGAGCCCGACGCCGGCCAACGTGGAAGGCATGGGAAAGCATTTCTTCGACCGCCCGCGCAGCGCGCCGGGCGGATTGGGCGCGCAGGGCGCCTCCGACTATCAGAACCTGTACGGCGCTGGCGCGATCGCGGCGTCGGCTCACTACGAACGTCATTTCAATCCGCCCGTGGCCGGCGCGACCGCGCCGCAAATGACCTTCGACATGAATCGCCTCAAGCTCAACGAGGCCACTGTGGAAGGCGTGGGCATCGGCCTGCAGACCGGCCAGACCCTGCCCTATTTCAACAGCAGCACCCAGCCGCCGACCCGCAGCCAGTTCGACTACGTCGCACCGCCGCAGCCCGCACAGCCCGCGCAACCGGCGCAACCGCCGCCGCAACCGGGCGCGCAGCCGCCGGGCCCGGCGCAGCCGTCGCAAGGCTCTGGAGCGCCGCAATCGCATCCGACGCCGATCGGGCCTGAGCGGGCGCCCGCCGGGCTTGCGCCGAACCATCCCGATTACGCGCTGTACCAGCAGATCCGCGGCGGCGTCGAACGCCTGGACGCGCAACACGGCCGCGGCTACGACGACGCCAGCGAACGTCTGACCCGCGCGGCGCTGGCTCGGGTCAAGGAGAACGGCGGCGGGCCGATCGACCACGTCGTGCTCAGCCAGGATCGTTCGACGTTGTTTCTGGTCAAGGGTGGTCTCGACGACCCGGCCCAGCAACGCACCGCGCTGGCGGTCGGGGAGGCGCTGCAGACGCCGGTCGCCGAGTCGCAGCGGCGTGCGGATGCGGTTCCGCAGGCGCAGGAGGCTGCGCAGGTGCAACGGCCTGAGGCGAGGGCGTTGCAGCATTGAAGCCGGGCGGTGGGGCGAGTGGGTGAGTTCGGCGATTTGGGGGTTAAAAGCAAATCCCCCTGCCCCCCTTTTTCAAAGGGGGGAACAGCAACAGCAACCGCGACGGGAGCGGCGACGGAAACGGAAACTACGATCGCGCAGCGGTAATTCGCCCCCTTTGAAAAAGGGGGCTGGCGCCAACGCAGCACGATGTCGAACAGCTCCAACTGCGCTGGGGGATTTGCTCCCGCCGCGCCGACGCTAAGCGGAAATCGTAGCCGCCCCAAACGTCAACGTCGCCACCACCCCGCGCTCCTCGCCCGGCTTCACCCGCACATCCCAGCCGTACAGTTCGCACAGCCGGCGCACGATCGACAAACCGATGCCGCCGCCCTGCGAATGCCCCGCGTGGGTGCCGCGATAACCGCGTTCGAACAACTTGGCCGCATCTTCCGCACTCAACCCCGGCCCGGAGTCGATCACCTCGGCCCGATTGCTGTACAGCCGCACCACCACCTCGCCCTGAGTGGTGTACTTGACCGCATTGCCGATCAAATTGCCCAACGCCACCGCCACCGCCGCTTCCGGCGCATCGACCACCAGGCCGCGCTCGCCTTCCACCCGCAACGCCAGCGTCTTGCCGCCGAGCTGCGCGCGGTGGGCGTCGAGCAGTTGCTCCGACAGCTTGGCGATGTCGGTCGAACCATGCCCGCGCTCGCTGCGCGAGAGCAGCAGCAGCGCGCTGATCAGGTCGGTGCACTGCTGCTCGGCGCGCTGGATACGCAACAACCGGTTGCGAGTCTTGTCTTCCAGATCCGGCCGCGACAGCAACAGTTCCACCGCGCCCTTGATCACCGCCAACGGCGTGCGCAGCTCGTGGCTGACGTCGGCGTTGAACTCGCGGTCGCGCTGGACCACGTTGGTCAGGCGTTCGGCGTAGTCGTCCAGCGCCTCGGCCAACTGACCGACTTCGTCGTCGGGAAAATGCGCGGCCAAGGCTTCCGACTGCGCGCTGCGGCCCGAGCGTTTGATCCGGTTGGCCAACTCCGACACCGGGCTCATCACCCGCGACGCCGCCCACCAACCGACCAACAGCGAGAACAAGGTGAACACCACAACCGACAGATACAACGCCCGATTGAACTGAGCTTCGCTACGCGCCGAAGGCGTCATGTCGTAAGCGAGGAAGAACCAGGCTTGCGGCGTTTTGCGCACGGCCAGCTTGTAGGCGAACGGCTTGCCGTCGTCGCCGATGCCGTTCATGCCCACGATACCGTCCTTGAGTGGATACCACTCCGGCCATCGGGTGCGCACCAAATCGAATTTATCGGGCGTGTACAAATAGCCGCGGACTTGATCGAACTCGACTTTGGTATCGCTCGGATTCGCTTCGAATTGCTGCGCGGCTCTTTCCAGATTGCGGTTCATCGCGTCTTCGACCAACTGGTTCTCCACCCGCGTGCGGGTCCAGTTGGTGGCGAAGGCGAACATCGCGGTCAGGCCGAAGCCCAACAACACGAACGACAGGATGATGCGGCTGCGCAACCGTCGCCGGAAGCGCTTCTTCTTTTTCAGCCGCGATGCGGAAGGCTCCCCTGAGGCCACGCGATCAACCGTTCTCGGGTGCCGCGATGCGATAGCCGATGCCGTGACGGGTCTGGATCAACGGCGTATCGAACGGCTTGTCGACCACCGCGCGCAAGCCGTGGATGTGCACGCGCAGGCTGTCGGAGTCCGGCAATTCCTCGCCCCACACGCGGGTTTCCAGTTCCTGCCGGGTCACCACCGCCGGCGAGGCTTCCATCAGCGCCTGCAGGATCTTCAACGCGGTCGGGTTGAGCTGCAGCAGCTTGCCTTGGCGGCGCACTTCCAGGGTGTCGAGGTTGTATTCCAGATCGGCGGCGTTGAGCACGCGGGTCTGCACGCCGCGGCCGCGGCGCGACAGCGCGTTGAGCCGCACTTCCACTTCCTGCAACGCGAACGGCTTGATCAGGTAGTCGTCGGCGCCGGAATCGAAACCGGCCAGCTTGTTGTCCAGGCTGTCGCGCGCGGTCAGCATCAGCACCGGCGTCTGCTTGCGCGCTTCGTTGCGCAGCTTGCGGCAGACCTCCAGGCCGTCGAGGCCGGGCAGGTTCAAATCCAGCACGATGGCGTCGAAGTCGTGCACGACCGCCAGATGCAATCCGGTGATGCCGTCGGCGGCGAAATCCACCGTGTGGCCTCGGTCCTCGAGAAAATCGCCGAGATTGGCGGCGATGTCCTGGTTGTCTTCGATCACGAGTATGCGCATGTGCTGATCCCATTAGGTGGGCGTTCGACCGCGATCGCGCGCCTGGGTTCCATCGGGCCGCTGCGCGTAGGCACAACGGCGGCAAGCCGAGGATTCTGCCAGAGCGTTTGTAAAATGAACGGGAAGCGGAGCGTTCGGCTTTGGGATTCGTTCAAAGCGCGTCGGCGAATGGGCCATAAGTCATGGCCAGGGCGAACGGGTTCGCATCGGGCGAAGACGTCTGTCGCGCCGCATCCGCGGTGCCCGCGAACGGCGCCTGCCGGGCCTTGCGGCCGAAGCCCGCGCGGATCGCCGCCGCGCTCGGCGCGGCTGGCCCGGATCGGCCCACATCGGCCCAAACCCCTTAAAAACAAAGGCCCAGACGCGGGGCCACCGCGCCTGGGCCAAAAGGGTATTGCCCCGATTACCGTAACCTGCGTTCCACCAGATCCCTATCCGTAACGTTCTGACGAGGAGCGTGACTTGGAAGATCGACAGTGCTTCGGTCCGGGTAACGCTACGCGGATTTCGATTAAACCGCCGTTAAAAACGATGTTAAATAAAAGTTAATCGCAACTTGAAATTGCGATCCGACCGGCCCAGCCCTTCCGCGCCGGGAACCTGCCGTTCGGCGGGTCGCCGGCAGATGACCTGCCCGGCTTGCCATTTGCCGGGAATCGGGCAAGCCCGGACCCCGGCGGAGGCCCCGTTCAGCGTCTCGCGGCCGCCCGACGCACCGGTTTTTGCTTCACCCGGCTGGCCACGTAATCGATGATTTCCCCGGCCACGTCCACCCCGCTGGCCTCCTCGATCCCCTCCAGGCCCGGCGAGGCGTTGACCTCCAGGACCAGGGGGCCGCGGGCCGAGCGGATCAGGTCGACGCCGGCCACGCCCAGGCCCAGGACCTGGGCCGCGCGCACCGCGACCTCCTGCTCGGCGGCGCTGGCGCGCACGCCCTTGGCGGTGCCGCCGCGGTGCAGATTGGAGCGGAAGTCGCCCTTGGGCGCCTGCCGCTTCATCGCCGCCACCACCCTGCCGCCGACCACGAAGCAGCGCAGGTCCGCGCCCTTGGCTTCGGCGACGAACTCCTGGACCAGGAAATTCGCGTACAGACCGCGCAGCGCTTCGATCACGCCCTTCGACGCCGACAGCTTCTCGGTCAGCATCACCCCGGCGCCCTGGGTGCCTTCGTTGAGCTTGATCACGTGCGGCGGCGGGCCGAGCATCGACAGCAGGTCGGCGGTGTCGTCGGGGTTGTCGCCGAACACCGTCGCCGGCAGGCCGATGGCTTGCGCGGCCAGCAGCTGATGGCTGCGCAGCTTGTCGCGCGCGCGCAGGATCGCGTCGGAGGTGTTGGGCGTGTAGGTGTCCATCAGCTCGAACTGGCGCAACACCGCCGAACCGTAACGGGTGACCGACGCGCCGATGCGCGGGATCACCGCCTGGTAACCGGCGATCTCGCGGCCCTTGTAATGCATCTGGAAACCGTCGGAGGCGATGCGCATGTAGCAGCGCAGCGGGTCGAGCACGCGCACGCTGTGACCGTGTTCGCGCGCGGCCTCCACCAGCCGGCGCGTCGAGTAGAGCTTGGTGTTGCGCGACAGGATCGCGAGCTTCATGAGGGCAGTCGGCCGAAAAGAGGAAGGTGGCGGCGCGCGGCAGTCGCGCGCCGGCTCAGCTGCGGTGAATCCGCCGGCGCGCGCGTCCATGCAGGAACGAGCGCGCGGGGTCGATCGTGAATGCGTCCGCTACCGCGGTACGGCCCAGCAGCATCGGGAAACGCATCCCGCGACGATCCGACAGGTTTATTTCAATTTCGCGTTCGCTGCCGGCCAGACTCAGCATGGTGCGGATGAACACGCGGCGGGTGCGGTGGCCGCCGGAATCGGTGACCTCGCGCTCATCGAACACCGGCGCGGCCGCCTCGATCGCGCCCGCGCCGACCGCGCCGGGGCTGAGCCGGAAACCGACCCAGTCCTGCCCGTCTTGCTGATAGCGCCACTGCGCATCCACGTGCAGCGCCGAACTGCGCGCGCCGGTATCGATCTTCGCGCGGATCGCGACCACGCCCAGCGACGGCAACACCGCCAGCTCGCGCCAGCCCAGGAGGATCTTGGAAGACATCGCACCTCCGTTGTGGCGACCGCTGATGGCGTGGCTGCGACACGGCCTTGGACCGCCCCGCGCCAACGCGGTTCCGTCCAGACCGTCGCCGTGGCGACAAAAAACGGCGACCTCGCGGCCGCCGTACGTACCGGTCGCGGCGGCGGCGCGGATCGATCCGGCCTGAGGCAGCGATGCGATGCGCGACGGTCCGAGCGGAACCGGGCGCGCAGTCTAACTCGCTCGCGGCGCGAGCGTCGATGCATTCGATGCGATGTGCGGATCCCGCTCGGAACAATGAATTTTTCACATGGCGTCGGAGCCGATTTCGCCCTCGCCGCGCACCGGGTTGCGCGAAGTGAAGGATTCAGATTCGCGCCCGGGTCGATGGCCGGGGAGCGCGTTCATCCGCACGCAATCGACGCCCTCAATTCGACCCGGCCCGATCACTTGCGGCAGTTGCGCCGCTCCTCCGCCACTTCCTGCGCCACCGCCTCGGCGCCGAGCACGGCCAGGTCGCGGATGTTCTTGCGGGTTTCCTCGCAATCGCTGGGACCGCCGCCGCCGAACATGCGGCCGATTTGCTGCACGGTCGAGGCGATCGAACGTGGCGGCCGCATCTTGAAGCGCTGTGCACCTTGCCCGGGCAACTTCGGTTTGTCGCTGGCGAAGGCTTTGCCGGTGGGGGCGTCCCAAGGCGTGCGCGGCGGTGGTGTGGATGGATCCAGGGTGGTGTGATCGATCTGGATCGCGGTCAGGCCGGTGTCCGTCGTCGATGCCGGCGTTGTCGGCGGCGGAGTGTTCGACGCGATTTCGGGTTGCGATGCGGAGGTTGCGGTTGCGGCGTGCGGTCGAACATCGCGACGCGACTCGCGTGGCGTTGGGCGCTCGCTTGATGGCTGTCGCATGGGAGGTTGTTCGACTGACGTCGGCGTGCGCGCCGGCAGCCACATCAGAATCGGATCGCCGTCCGCGCCCGCATCGCGCGGCGGCGGCGCCAACAAGCGCGCACCGAACCAGCCCAGACCGACATGCATCGCCAACACCAACGCCACCGCGAACGCGCGCTCGGCTCGATCGTTGTCGCCGGTGCCAGCGCCAGCGCGCCGTGGCAATCGGAACCGCGTGCGCGACGCAGCGCTCGCCGCGGGCATTCCTTGCCTCATCCTGTGCGTCCTTTGCGAAATCGGGCGCGGCGAGTGTGCGCATAAACCGTGCGTGCCGCGAGCCTTAATCGGCGCTGCGTGTGCTCGCCGTTGGCTCACGTTCAAGCAACTGGGTTTGCTTCGGAGCGAACTAACGAAGGGCTAACGAAATGGTTCGCGTCCATCGAATCGAGCGGCAAGACTTCGGCCCCTGTACCGACCAGATGCCGCAAGACACGTCATCCTTGTCGGCGATCAGAATCTGCATTGACTGCCGCGGCACGCGTTCGATTGATAAAGAAAGAACTACTTGATGGGCCACGCCCATTTGCGCATTGCTGGTGGACAGCAATCCAATTACCGCGCCATCCGGCCCGCTGGTGAAGGAGATGGCGTGGAAGCGATAAGCAACGCAATGCTCCCACCTTCCAACTAGCCGAGTTCGAGCGCCACCGCCCCTATGCCGCTGCCGTTGGTCCTGGCTGGCCTTACTGCATGCGCCAAACCGCTGACCGCCCCAAACCCTGCGGCGCCCAAGTCCCTCACAGCCTACTTTTGGATTAATCCAAGCATGAAGACCGGCATAAACACCCCGATAAGCCAATGATATTGCAAGAAAAAGAACCATTTTGTATAATAACCACATGAACATCCGGGATCGTATATTGCAGTCGCTCCGCCCCCGCCGGGACGGCCTGATGGCTCGCTCAGATGTAAGCGGATATGGCAGCCCGAGCCAGGTGTCGACCGCCCTGAAACAACTATGTAACCGCGGCCTGATCGTTTCACTGGGACAAGGCTTTTTTGCCAAGAGCTCTGTGGCTCAGAGTCGAGGCAAAACTGCGTTGTTGGCGTTGGCCAAGGCCAAGAGGGCGAAAGCAATCTCTAAGCGCTCAAGCAAACGCCCTCATCTAGCAAAGGGCTTGCTGGGCCACAAACAGGTCGCCCTGACGTCAGTGGCTGAGCAAGTGCGAAAAATGGCGGCGCAAGAGGGCGTCGTATTCGTTGAGACCTATGCGGATCGCTGGGCGGCAGCCGTAACCCGGCTCGTGGGCGATGAGGCGCAGAGCGACCCAACCGAGGATTTGCTGGTAGCCTTGACCCGCAAGGGAAAGCTGACCCCTATCGAGATGGTCGAGCTAATGACGAAGCATCAACGGGCGCTCAAGCATGTTTGATCCTTTCGGCGATTTTGAAACAGCTGGGTATCTGCGCAACAGATCGCAAGAAAAAGATCCTGCAAACGTTAGGCGTTACGAATACAACCTTTTCCGAGCGCAGCTAACAACTGCGCTTGTTTTTTTGTCTCGATGCGAACGCATCGAGTATGAGGACTTCTTGGAAGTCCATCGCATCTTGTTTGAAGGCTTGTATCCATGGGCGGGGCAAGACCGATATGCGCTCTTGCCTGATCGAGCCATCACTAAGGGCCCTGTGATCTTCTGCCATCCTCGTGATTGCCGTCGCGCTGTGGATGATGCATTGAGCCGCGCCCAAGAGAAAAGGCAGATGCGGACCATTCCCGGTTTTGTGATGGGAATGTTCGCTTACGCCCATCCATTCTTCGATGGCAACGGACGCACAATGCTGTTGGTCCACGCGGAGCTTTGTTTTCGCGCAGGCATCTCTATCGACTGGATTGGCACAGATAAAAACGCTTACTTGACCGCCCTGACTAACGAGATCGAAGACCCTAGAGCTGGGCATCTAGACAACTATCTGAGCCCCTACATTGGGAAAGCTATCTCGCGCGAAAGCTGGAGCTCTACATTCCAGCAGATGCGAGGTTTAGACGGGAACGACGAAGTCATTGATGAGACCGCCACCTATGCCGACCCATCCGTTCTGAAAGGACAAGAAGCCTTTGAGCTAAAACGCGGTTACGTGATTGGGGACGACAGTTTCGTACCAACGCGCCCGGCCTGACTCCGTCGAAGCAGGTCATTTTGGGGACAGGAGAGACGCTCCACATCCACCAGATGGCTCTGGATTTCGTCCGAAAGCATCGGCGAGGGCTCCGCGGCCGAAGCTACATGAGCGAGAGAAGCGCTGAAGCGATCGCACCAATGAGCCGCAGTCTAGCGACGGCTGCAGATCCTTCGGAATACGAAACCGAACATACAGACCTGACGGCCTGACGATGAAGGCGGGCTTGGGCACGAATGGCTCCTCGAACGAGTCCTTTGAGTGACCAGTTCCAGAGCCCAGACTATGTAGAGAGTCCCTATCCGATCAAAGAGTTAGATCGATGCGGGAAACGATGGAGCGGGTGATGGGAATCGAACCCACGCTAGCAGCTTGGGAAGCTGCAGTTCTACCATTGAACTACACCCGCGTGAGGGCAAGTCTATGCGTACGGACGGCGGCTTGGCAACGCATACGAAGCCGGCCCCGTAGCCGGACCGCGCCGCCGCCGGATCGCGCGGCCCCGCGGCGCCAGCCGCCACCCAACAAAAAACGCGGCGATCGCTCGCCGCGTTTCTCGTTTTCCGACAACCCCAACCCCAGCGGACGCCGCGCGAACGCGACGCCCGCACCGGATCAGAACCCGCTGCCGATCTGCGCGAACACCGTGGTGTTGTTGCCCGAGCCCTGCCCGACGGTAACGCTGGCGCCGACGTTGGCGTCCAACCCGAACAACTTCGTGCGCACGCCCATCAGCGCAGTGCCGTAGTTCTGGTCGAACTCGCGGCCTTTGACGGCGTAGTAGCCCAGGCCCGGCACGGTCTGCAGGCGCGCGTAGGCGCTCTTCGGCGCGTCTTCGAATTCGCGGTCGAGGGTCAAGCGCGCATACGGGCGGAAGCTTTCGCTGTGGGCGTAGTTGATCTGCCAGCCGACGCTGCCGATCAGCGAGTCGAAGCTCTGGTCCGGGTACGCCAGCGAGGTCGACAGGTTGGCGTCGCTTTCGGCAAAGCCGTCGACGTCGATGCGCTGGGCGATCACGCCGATCACCGGGCCGTGACGCAAGGCTTCGCCGAATTCGTAACCGGCGTTGAGCGCGGCGGTGACGTTCTTGCCGTCGGCCGAGCCGTGGTGGACGCGGGTCGCCGGGCCGAGGTTGGCGTTGCGGTCGATGTCGAAGTCCAGCTTGGTGTAGCTCAGCTGGCCGTTGACCCAGGCGCGCTCGCCGTACCAGCCGACGAAGCCGCCGATGCTGGTGTCTTTCTGTTCGAATTCGCCGCCGCGCAGGCCGAAGTCCTGCTTCTGCTGGCCGTAGCCCAGGAACGCGCCGAACACGAACTTGCCGCGGGTCCAGTCCAGGCCGCCGGTCAGCGCCGGGCCGGCGCCGTCGTACAGGTCGCCGTGGCCGTAGCGCTGGAAGTCGCCGCGCACGCCGCCCCACCAACGCATGCCGTCGCCTTCCGGACGCTCGCCGACGTGGGCGGCGACCTGGTCGGCGCGGGCGCGGCCGGTCATCGAGGCCGAGTTCGGCAGCACCGCGATCAGACGCGGCGCTTCCAGCACCGACAAGGCGTAGTCGGCGAGGATGCGGTGCGAGGCGCTGGAGGGATGCACGCCGTCGGCGAAGGCGTAGCTGTCGGCGCCGCCGGGCACGGTGTTGGTCGGGCTGCAGGTCACCGAGGAAGCGGTGATCTGCGGATTGCAGGCGGTGCCGGTGACGTTGCTGATGCCGTACGGCGCCGGGTTGGAGGTGATTTCGCGCAGCAGGTTGAAGGTGTCGAGCGGAATCACCCGCAGACCGGACGCGGCGATGCCGCCGTACAGGGCGGTGTTGTAGGTCGTCGCCAGTTGGGTGCCGGCCGCCTGCTGGGCCGGGCCGCCGGCGCGGAACTGCGGGGTCACGCCCAGGTCCGGCACGGTCGGCACCAGGATGTATTCGGCGCCGGCGTTGCGCAGTGCGCCGATCACGCCGATCTGCGCGGTCACCGCGTTGGCGATGGTCGACTGCGCCGGTGCGCCGGCGGCGACCGCGAACAGGTCGTTGGCGCCGCCCCACACGGTGTACAGCGCGTTGGGATCGGCGCGGCCGCCGTTGGCGGCGAGGTAGTTGGCGGTCTGGGTGGCCAGCGAGGGAATCGCGCCGAGCGCGCCGCTGGTGTTGGTGCCGGTGCGGGCGCCGCCGACGGCGTAGTTGGTGCCGCCCTGGTTGGCGCTGGTGGCGTTGGTGCCGTAGTACTGGGCGACCCACTCGGACCAGACCAGGCCCGGGTTGGTGGTGAAGCGGCCGATCAGCGCGCCGTTCGGGCCGACCGCGCCGATCAGCGCCGGGCGGAAGTGGCCCGAGTCGGTGAGGCTGTCGCCGATGAAGACGGTCTGCGAATAGGGGTCGTTGGCGGCGAAGGCCGGGGCGGCGGCCAGCACCAGGGCGACGGCCAGCGCGGTACGAACGGGTTTCATCATGAACTTCCCTGCTTTGAAGTAACGGGTGGCGACGGCCGCAAGCCCCGATGGCCGGGGGTTCGGGCGCCGATTGAAGAATGCCGTCCGACGACATACGCCGGCGGATGGCCGAATCGAAACACGCGCGCGCCGAGCAAGGCAAGGCGCAGCGCGGCAAAACGCGACGGCCGGCGGGCGGCCGAGGCGTCGCTCGACCGCAGGATTATCGCTGTCCCGGCGCATCGGCGCTGGGGCCAGACGTCACGGGTAATGGATGTGCGTGGGAACCATGCTTAGCGCATGAGGCGTCACGCTGCGACCGTCGCTGCCGCGTCGCATCGGCACCTGCGCGACTGGCCTGACGCCGGCGCGCGCGCGACAATGGCGGCATGAATATTCTGCTCAACGGCGAACCGCGCGCACTCGCGGCCCCGATCCCCGTAACCGAACTGCTGCGCGCCGAAGGACTGGGCGAGCGCCGGGTCGCGGTGGAGATCAACGGCGAGATCGTGCCGCGCGGCCGCCACGCCGAGACCGTGCTCAGCGAAGGCGACAAAGTCGAGATCGTGCACGCGCTCGGCGGCGGCTGAAGCCGCGGCGGGTCAGCGCGGTTTGGCCGCGCCAGGGTTGAGATAGATCGGATTGCCGACCAGGGCCAGACGGCCTTGCGCGTCGCGCACGTCCACCCGCAGCCAATGACGCGCGCCGTCGCTGCGCCAGCGGAAATCGAAACGTTGTTGTGCGTCGGTCACTTGCGGTTGCGCGATCAGCGCGACCACGGCGCCGTCGACGATCGCCTCGATGCGGCCGCCGACGACATTGCCGACTTGTGCGGACAACTCGACCTCCGCGCCCGCCGGCACCTGCAATTCGCCGCCCATCGCGATCTCGCGCCCGCCGTGGCGCGCCTGCAAATCCAGGCCGCGATCCCTGGACCCGCGCACATCGACGAACGCATTGCCGGCGCGCAGGCCTTCCAGAATCGCCGGCATCGACAGCTCGCGCGCCCGCACCACCGTGGTCGGCCGGCCGATGCGGCTGGCGCCGAACGGTTCTTCGGCTTCGGTCAGCGCGTCGTGATTGTCGCTGCCGCCGACGCCGGTCAAGCGATGGCCTGCGTTGAGTTCGCGCTGCCAGAACCCGATGCCCGAACCCGGCGTGTCGGCGTCGCCGCCGTTGACGACTTCGACCATCTGCACCCGCGACAGATCCGCAGCCGGCGTCGGTGTCCAGCCGCAGCCCATGCAGCGCTCATCGGACGGGCGGATCGGGTGATTGATCGAAACCAGCGGCGCTCCGGATGGAGTACGCCGCGCTTCGATTGCGCGCAGCACCGCATTCCAGTCCGGCACGGCGGCGCTGCCGACGCGAAAATCGACCGGGGCATACGTGCCGAATACGTTGGCGTGGCCTTGGAAGGTGGTGATCTCGATGCCCGGAATCAGCAGCAGGCGGTCGAAGTGCGGTTGCAACGCGCGTAAATCGGGCAGATGCGAGACCGTGTTGTGTTCGGTCACCGCGATGAAATCCAGGCCCTGTTTGGCCGCGGCTTGCGCGGTCAGAAATAGCGGGCACGGCGCCTTGGCGCCCGATTGCGCGGCGCAGCCGCCGTCGCTGTGGGCGCTGTGCATGTGCAGATCGCCGCGATACCAACCGGCCTGCGCGCGCAAAGGCTCGCCAGCGAGCGCCGCGTCGAGCGCATCGGGCATGCCGCTTCGCCCCAGATGGATGCGCGCGGTGTAACTGGCGCTGCGCTCGGCGCGGATGTTGGGAATGCCGAGCAGCACCTTCCACTCGCCCGCCGGCAGCGCGCCGGGCGAGTACGAGGGCGTGGCGTCGTTGGCGCCGACGGTGAACACGCGTTTGTTGCCGCCGCTCCAGCCGCGGAAGCCGTGGGGGGCGAGGAAATCGCCGGGGCCGATCAGGCCGAGGTCGATGGTGGTTTTGTCGGCGCGGTCGTAGTCGAACTCGATGGTGATGCGGGTGGTTCCGGCGGGGACTTGGAACGGGAGTTCGCGGTAGGTTTTGTTGTCGCGGCCGGTGATTTGGCCGCGCAGGACGATATCGGCTCTCGGGTCGGCATCGGTTGCCGTCGCGACTTCCGCGTGAGTTTTAGCTTGGCTTTTGGACCCGGCCGCTGTTGCCGACGATGCGCCGGCCAAGGCCAATAGCGAAAGCATGAGAATGCAGGCTCGACCGGCTTTCGGCCGCAACCGACGGACAGCGGGCATTTGCCCTTGCCCGTCATTGCCGCGAAGGCGGGAATCCAGTGACTTCAAGCGTTCTCGCACGAAAGGCCCTGGATTCCCGCGTTCGCGGGAATGACGAGCAAAAGCGGCCTCGTCGGAATGACGGGCAAAAGCGGGCTCGCTGGAACGACGGGCAAAATCGGGTTCGTTAGAACGACGGGCGAAAACGGATTCGCGGGAATGACAAGCGAAAACGGATGCGTTCGGCTTCATGGAATCGTCTCGATATCGCCGCGAACTCAATCGTGCTTCTCCGCCGCCTCGATCGGCCGCTGAGCGCACCGCTGCGGCTGCCTGCGCGGATTGCACCGAACCACTTCGCTGCGCGGAAACGTCACCCGATAACGGCTGAAACGCAGATCCGGCTTGAAATAGTCGGTGGAAATGTACTGCGCGCCGCTGGCGAACGCGGCTTCGCGCCGGCGCGAATCGTTGTTGCGCGCCTCGACGGTATCGGCGTCGGCGCGGGTGCGGACCAGGAAACCGGCGGCGACCGCGCGGGCGATGCGTTCGCCCTGCGCGAGCGGATCGTTGAGAGTCAGATACGCCGCATCCGCGGCGCGCTCATCGCCGTTGACGAACATCGCCCGCCCTTGCAGCGATTGCCGCTTGCCCCGGTACAAACCCACCTTGCGCGCATCTTCGTCCAGGGCGAACAGGATCTTGCCGCGCGACTCGCCGATGCTCGGCCAACCGCGGGTCGTCACCGCCTCGCGCAAGGTCTTGGCGTCGCCGCGCACGCGGTCGGGCGTGATCAGTTCCTGTTCGGCGAACACCGTGCGAACTTCCGCGTCGAGCGCATCGAACGCGCCCGCGTCGAACGCCAGCGGCGCCACCGCGCCGGGCCCGCTCGGGCCGTCCTTGGCGTTGATCAGGATCAGGATCGGCGCGTGTTCGCGATGAGTGCTCGACCAATCGCGAACCTGTTGCAGGCACTCGACGAAGATCGTGCACTGGCTGCGGAAATCGATATCGGCCAGATGCATCACCTTGAAGCCCGGCCGCGCCATCCGCGCGGCCAGCGCCGGCGGCCACGGGCCCGCTTCACCGTAGCCCTGACGCAAAGCGCCGGGCGGATGCGCGTAGCGACCGCCCTTCGGGTCGTAGTACACGTCCAGCTCCAACACCCGCGCACCGGATTCCAGTTGCTGGCGCAGCGGTTCGTGCGCGTAGTCCAGCGAATCCGCGCCGGCGCGGTCGCGGGCGCGGTGCGCGGCAAGCTCATCGGCCGGAATCGCCAGCTTGTAGCTGTTGTGGGTGCCGATGGCCTGCAAGTCGTTGAGGCGCAGATTGCGGTCGATCCAGGCCGCGGCGCAGTCCGGTCCGGACTGCGCCGCATCGGGCGCGTCGAGTTTGCAGGCCGGGTCCAGCGGCCGCGGCGACGGCGCCGGCTCGTGCGCGTACGCCGCGCCGGCCAGCCACAACCACGCCAGAACCCCACACAACCCGCGCTTGCTCATCGCCCTGCTCCGCCCGAAAACCGTCACGATACCCTCAGAACCGATACATCAACGCCGCGCGGAACGCGCGCCCCAGCAACGGCCGGGCGATGAAGGTGTTGTTGCCGGCGTCGGCGTTCTGCAGTTCGCCGGCACGCGGATTGCCTTCGGTCAGACCGCGCGAGTTGGTCAGGTTGTCGGCGTACAGGAACAGACTTAGCTCCGGGGTGAACTGATAACGCGCGCTGGCGTTGACCACGTCGTAGGACGGCAGCCGCACCGAGTTGGCGGTATCGACGAAGCGCTCACCCTGATACTCGTACGCCACCTGCAGGCGCAGACGGTCGTCGAGCAGATTCAGGCCCGGCACGATCCGGAAGCTGTTCTTGGGCACCCGGATCAGCTGATTGCCGACGAAGTCGCGCAGCACCGGCGCGCCGTTGACGCTCTCGGTGTAGCGCAGGCCCTTGTACTGCGGGTCCTGCACGGTCGCGGTCAACTGCATGTCGAACCAGCGCACCGGGAACCACGAAGCTTCCAGTTCCAGGCCGGTGGTCTTGGTGTCGGCGTACCCCTGCTGCACGGTCGAGCTGTTGCCGTTGAGGCTGAACACCGCGTTGCTGAAGCCGACGTTCTCGTACTTGGTGTAGAACAAGGTCGCGAACAGGTCGAAGGTTTCGTTGCTGAACTTGTAGCCCACCTCGCCCAGCTGCATGGTCTGGATCACCGGCTGCGCGGCCGCGTCCTTGCTCACGCAATCCTGGGCCACGGCCTGGGTGCAGTTCGAATAACGGGTGATGAAGCTCGACAGGTTCGGCAGGCGGAAGGTCGGCGTCCAGCGCGCGAACAGGCCCGAGTATTTGTCGAACTGCCAGTTGGCGCCGATCGTCCAACCCAGCTTGTCGTAGTCGCGGTCGTAAGCGACGAACTGGCCCGAGCCGGTAAGTATCTGCGAATTGGCCGGATTTCCGCCCAGATTCACCTGCTTGCGAATCTCGGTCCAGCCCTTGGCGTTGACCTTCTCCCAGCGCACGCCGGCGTCGATGCGTAATCGCTCGTTGACCTGCCATTCGTCCGACAAGTACACCGCCTGGGTGGTGGAACGGCCGCTGGCGTTCTCCCACTCGTAGCCGTAACGGTAGAAGCCCTTGTCGGTCAGCGTCGCCAGCGGGCGGCCGGCGGCGTCGACCGCGATCAGGTCGAGCAAGCGCGCGTTGTCGCGCACGTCCATCAGCACATTGGACGAATAGCGGTCGAAGTCCTGATCGAAGCGCGCGTAGTAGTAACCCAGGGTGACATCGTGGCTTTGCCCGCCGAACTCGAAGCGGCGCATCAGGCGGGTGTCGCTGATCAGTTCGTCCACCGGCATGGTCACCCCGCGCAATCCGCCGACCGTCATCAGCCCGTTGCCGTTCTGATTGGCGTTGTCGAAGACTTGGCCGGGCGAGTTGACGTAGCGCAATTGCGCGCCGGTCGCGCCGGGAACTGACGCCAACAGCTTGGCCACCTCGGCCGAGGCCAGGAACTTGTTCGCGCTCTGCAATTGCAGCGGGAACACGCCGTTGCGCTGGGTCTGGGTGCGGTCGTACCGCAGCGACTGCGCCAGCTTGAAGCCCGCGCCCAGCTCGTAGTCGAACTTGGCCGTGTACTGATCGCGCTTGACCTCGGTGCCGCGGGCGTTGTCGAAGTCGTAATAGCCGCCGTCGCCCATGCGCATCGACGCGCGACGGGTTTCCGGGCCGGCCAGGGTGCCGTAGTGGTCGTCGAAACCGGGCACGCCGCGGATTTCGCCGTCCGGATAGGTGCGCATCGGGATGCCCAGATACAAAGCGACGTTGTCGTTGAGCCGCTTGTAGTCGAACGAGAAATTGCCGCGTTCGAAGGCCTTGCTCAGGTTGATCCGGTACTGGCCGCCGCCGTTGGCCTGGAAACCCGGATCGCGGATGCCGTCGTCGAAGCGGTAGAAACCGCCCAGGCCGAGCTTCCAGCCGGCGCCGATCGGGGTGCCGAAGAAGAAGTCGTAGCGGTTCAGGCCGTAGTCGCCGACGGTGTACTTGACCACGCCCTCGGCGCTGTCGCCGACCACGCGCGGGATGAAGTTGATCGCGCCGGCCGGCGCGTTGGAATAGAACACCGACGACGGGCCGCCGCGCACCACTTCGATGCGTTCGATGGTTTCGTCCAGACGGAAGGCCTGGTCGCCGTTGAGGAAGCCCAGCGCCGGGTCGTGCTGCACCGGGATGCCGTCTTCGAGCAAGGTCACCGAACCGAACCCGTCGACCGGAATGCCGCGCGCGCGGATGTTGCCGCTGGCCTCGCCGCCGGTGGCTTCGACCCAGAAGCCGGGCACCGACTTCATCGCCTCGGTGACCGAGGTCGGCGCTTGCATGCGCAGGCGGTCTTCGTCGATGGCGGTGATCGAGTAACTGGTTTCGGCCTTGCTGCGCTGGCGGATGCCGGAGCGGCCGGTGACCACGATCTTGTCCAGATTCACCGCGTTCGCGGCGGCGGCCTCGCCGGCCTCGGCGGCGGCGGGCGCGGCGGCGGGTGCAGTGTCCTGGGCGTGGACTTGGGCGGCGGCGAGCAGGCTGGCGGCCAGGGCGATACGGATCGCCCGGCTGAGCGGGCGGTGGATGGAGGGCATGGCGTCGGCATTCGGTCGGAAGGAAAGGGGCGCTGCCGTCGGTTCCGTCCGAAGCCGTGCATGGCGCGCGGCAGCCGGATCCAATGCTGAACGCCGAAGCTCGTAGATTTCGTGACAGCGAACGAAGAATTCTCGCCATTCACAGCCAACCTC
>NZ_JBAMDI010000158.1:0-22289 GCF_036961695.1 Pseudomonas sp. CGJS7
ACCGCGAACCTTCAACCACCGCGCAAGCGAACCCGCGCGATCAGAGCAAATCGCCGTCCGCCGACAGCACCCGCTCCATCCGGTCGCCGACGCCGCCGATTTCCAGCACCAGCCGCTGCACTTCGGCCGCGTCCAGGGTTTCCAGCGGGCGGTTCTCGCACAGCTGCAGGTAGGGCACGCCGTCGAGATTGCCGATGGCCAGGTAGCCGACGTGGCTTTCCCAGTTGAAGACCAGCGCGCGGCGCGCGTCCAGGCCGGTGATCGGGGCGATGGCGGTGCTCACGCGCAGGAACGCGCGGCCGTCGTCGTCCTCTTGTTCGGACAGGAAGATCGATTGGTGGCGGGTGCCCTGTTCGAGCGAGAGCTCGACGCAGATCACGCTGTCGTGGATCGACAGGCGGAATCCGGCTTGGGAAAGGTGCTTGTGGATACGGTCGAATTGCATAGGGGCGACTCCAGCGCGTTGCAGCGCATATGCTACCGCGATGGACAGCGAAACTGCCGCCAAACGCATCCGCGCCGCGATCCGCGCCATTCCCAAGGGCGAGGTCGCCGGTTACGGCGAGGTCGCCCGCCGCGCCGGGCTGCCCGGCCGCGCCCGCCTGGTCGCGCGCCTGCTCAGCGAGAACGAGGACGCCAAGCTGCCCTGGCACCGGGTGCTGCGCTCGGACGGGCGGATCGCCTTCCCCGAAGGCTCCAAGGGCTACCGCGAACAGTCCCAGCGCCTGCGCGCGGAGGGCGTGCAGGTCGAAAACGGCCGCGTGCGCGGCCAGCGCGCCGCCCCGACCCTGGACGCGCAGATCTGGGGACCGCCGGAGGACTGAACGGGAACGATGCGCGGGCGCAATCTGCACGCAGCGCTCACGTCATCGCCGCTTCGCCGCGGCTACCATAGCGGCCGATTCGAGGAGCCCCGATGTTTTCCAGTATTCCGTCGATCACCAAGAAATTGCTGATCGCCAACGTGGTCGTGTTTCTGCTGCAGTCCTTGGCCAGCCTGAGCGAGTCCACCCGCGGCTGGGTGCTGTGGTTCGAACTGTGGCCGTGGGTGCCCTCGCAGTTCAGCGTCGACGGCCCGGGCTTCATGCCCTGGCAATTGCTGACCTCCGGCTTCATGCACGGCGGCGTCGGCCATCTGGTCTTCAACATGCTCGCGCTAGTGATGTTCGGCGCGTCGTTGGAATACCAGTGGGGCGCCAAGCGCTACGCGATCTATTACTTCATCTGCCTGATCGGTTCGGCGCTGCTGCAGTTGCTGTTCGCCTCGATCGCGATCTTTGATGGCCAGTTGTATCTGACCCTGGGCGCTTCCGGCGCGATCTACGGCCTGCTGCTGGGCTACGGCATGTTGTTCCCCAACCGCCGGGTGACCTTGCTGCCGTTCCCGATCGTGCTCAAGGCGCGCACGCTGGTGATCATCTACGCCGTCGCTTCGGTGTTCTACGGCGTGTTCACCACCGGCACTGGCGTGGCCCACTTCGCGCATTTGGGCGGGATGGTGGTGGGCTGGCTGGTGATCCGCTACTGGCGCGCGCGGCCGCCGGGCAACGGCGGCAGCGGCCCGCGCCGCGATCCACGGGTGGAGGCGTTGCGCGAGCGGCGCAGGGCTTCGAAGTTGCGGGTGGTGAAGTAAGCCGGGCGCCGTTGTGCGGGAAAGTTTCCACCGCGTGGCGTTCGACCGGTAGTCGAGCATCGTCGTTGTTGCGGATTCGCGGTCGCGGCTTGCGCCGCTCCTACAGGGAGCGGTTGTGGCAGCCGAAGCCCCTGTAGGAGCGGCGCAAGCCGCGACCGCATCAGTTCAACGACCGCGCAAGCTGCGCAGCAGGCCAGCGCAAGCGCACACTCCGGCGCCGAATCCGCGCCCGCCGAGCCTCAGAACCCAGGCCGCAGCCGCACCTGCTCCAGTTCCTTCTTCAACGACCGCCAAAACAACCCCGGCGCGATCCAGGTGTAGGCGCAGAACAGCAGCCACGCGTAGGAAATCGGGCCGGTCCACTGCGGGTAGCCTTGCTGCGGCAGCGCGATCAGGGCCACGCGGTAGATCAGGAAGATGCCGAGCAGCAGCATCACCGCGCGGGTGCGCGAGCCGGCGCTGACGAAGCTCTGGAATCGCCACCACAAACCCAGTAGCCAGCTGCGGCGCGCCTTGACCGCGGCCATCAGGGTCAGCGCGTCGCTGTCGCTGGGGTCGATCTGCAGCGCCCAGGCGGCGTGGTCGCGGGCGCTGTCGGTGCGGCCCTGGGCGAGTTCGCAATGGCCGAGCACGCACAAGGCTTCGACGTGTTCGGGGTTGGCGTGCAGGACTTCGCGCGCCAGGGTTTCGGCGCGGGCGCGATCGCCGCGGCGCAGTTCCAGGGTGGCGAGCAGGGCGGGGTAGTCGGGATCGTCCGGGTCGAGTTCGCAGGCGCGCCGCGCCTCTTCCAGCGCCTGCGCGTCGCGGCCCCAGGCCAGGTACAGGCGGGCGAAGGCGTCGGCGATCTGGGCCGAGTCGGGGTTGAGTTCGCGCGCGGCCTGCAGGTGCGATTGCGCCGAGCGCAGATTGCGCCGGGCGATCTCGACCACCGCCGCGGCCAGATGCGCGAACGGCGATTCGGGTTCGAGTTCCAGCGCGCGTCCGGCTTCCAGGTGCGCGGCGTGCAGGCGTTTGCGCTTGACCAGGCACAGCGCCAGGAACGCGTGCGCGTCGGCCTGGTCGGCATCTTCGCCGAGCAGGCGCAGCAGCGCGTCGATGGCTTCGTCGATCTGGCCGTGCGCGTAGTAGCGCTCGGCCATGCGGTACAGATACTCGCCGCCGTGCGCGCTCATTGCAGCACCAGCTTCAGCAGCGGCGGCCACTGCGACATGTCCAGCGCGCCGCGTCCGACCACCGCCAGCAGGATCATCAGCGGCAGGCCGTTGCGGGCCTGGCCGCCGTAGTACTCCCAGATTTCGAAGCAACGCTGCTGCAGCAGATACAGTGCGTAGGCGACGCCGAGTTTGAGCAACAGGATCGACAGCATCGCGTACGGCACATGCTCGGCGTCGAGCAAGCCGTTGCCGCGGGCGGCGAAGATGACGCCGGCCAACACCGGCGCGCCGATCACGCTGAGCGCGACGCAGCCCCATTCGCGCCAACGCGTGGGGCTGCCGAGCGCGGCGCTGTTGAAGGCGAACCAGAGCAGGCCGAAACCGCTGCCGGCCAGCATCAAGGTCAGCAGCGGCCACAGCGGATCGACCGCGTAACGCGACAGCCCCGACGGCAGCGGTTCGTCGGGCAGGCGGTAAACGCCGGCGGCCATCAGCTGGCTCCGTGCAGCTTGAGGAACTCCAGCACTTCGTCGTACTGACCGCCCTGGTTGGCGTAGCGGGCGTGGTTGCGCGCGGTGGTCAGCCATTCCAGGGTGGTCGAGCGGGTGTCCTTGAGCGCGGCGCGCAGGTGGTTCATGGTCAACGGCGATTCGCGGCCGCGTTCGATCGAATCCTCGATCGCTTCGTCGATGGCGGTTTCCACCAGATTGCGCAGGTCCGCGCCCGAGTAACCCGAGCTCAGCCGCGCCAACTCGCCGGCATCGACGCCGTCGGCCAGGGGCCGGTCGCGCAGCAGCAGTTCCAGGATCGAGCGGCGCGCGGTTTCGTCCGGCGGCGGCACGAACAGCACCCGGTCGAAACGGCCGGGGCGGCGGAACGCGGCGTCGACCGCCCACGGCACGTTGGTGGCGCCGAGGATCAGCACGCCGTGGTTGTTCTGGGCGAAGCCGTCGAGTTCGGTCAGGAACTGGCTGACCAGCTTGGCCGAGGTGGCCTCGCGCGAGAACTGGCGCTTGCCGCCGATCGCCTCGACCTCATCGAAGAACACCACCGCCGGCGCGGTCCGCCGCGCGGTTTCGAAGATCGCGTGCAGCTTGCGCTCGGATTCGCCGATGTACATGTCCAGCACATCGGTGATGGTGATGTTGTAGAAGCGCGCGCGGCACTCGCCGGCGGTGGCGCGCGCCAGCAGGGTCTTGCCGCAGCCGGGCGGGCCGTACAGCAGGATGCCGCCGCCGGAGCGGCGCTTGAAGCGTTCGAACAGCGAGGGCTTGAGGAACGGGGTGATGATGCGGCGGCGGATCTGGTGCTTGACCTGATCCAGCCCGCCGACATCCTCGAACCCGATCCGCGGCTCGGGCGCGCGCAGCAGGCGCACCACGTCGTCGGCGTCGGTGTCGTCGTTGGCCAGGCTGGTCTGCGCCTGGCTGGCGCGCGCGCCTTCGGCTTGCTGGCGCTTGGCGTTGGCGAAGGAGATCACCTTGCCGGCCAGCTCGCTGGCCAGCGAGGCGTCTTCCAGCGCGGGATTGAGCGCGACCGCCTGCTGGTACAGCGCGCGCGCCTGGTCGCGGTCGCCCTCGGCCAGCAGCAGCCGCGCGTGGGCGAACAAGGCCGCGGCCGAGTCGGGCGGGGCGACCTGCAATACCCGTTCATCCTCGCGCTGTTCCAGCAGCAGCCGCAGCGCGGCGTCGCGTTGGGTGTCGTCGCCGAGCAGCGCCGGCCCGGACAGGTCCAGCGCGCGGCCCAGCGCTTGCGCGTCGGCTTCGGCCAGGCAGGCGTTCACCACCAGCATGCCCAGCGCGGGATTGTTCGGGCTGGCGGCCAGCGCGCTGAGCAGATCGTCGAGAGAGGTGTTGGGCATGCGGGCGTCCTGGCCGGACCGTAGGTCGCGGTAGCGTAATCAAAAAACCGGGCGAACCGGGCGGCGTTCACAATCGTAGCGCGACCTGAGTTGCGATTCGGCGATGCCCGCGCCTACAGTTCGTACCGTGGCCGCGTAGGTCGGGGGTGTTTCTTAAGGGAACGGCCTCGCCATCGGCAACACTCCCTTCAGCCCGCTCTCGCTCGCCAGCGTCCGCCGCTCGCGCCGCCAAGGATCCAGGCCGCCCCGCATGAGTCTATCCAACCCTTCCACCGCCGCTCAGCAGGCCGCGGCCCGCGTCCGCGATGCCGTTCACGCGGCCACCACCGGTCTGGTCGAACGCGAGCAACTGGCCGAGCTGATCGTGCTGGCCGCGGTGGCGCAGGAACACCTGTTGATCCTCGGGCCGCCGGGCACCGCCAAGAGCGCGGTGGTGCGGCGGGTCGCCGCGGCGCTGGGCGGGCGTTATTTCGAATACTTGCTCGGCCGTTTCACCGAGCCTTCGGAATTGTTCGGCCCGGTCGATCTGCGCCGGCTGCGCGAGGGCGTGGTCGAGACCGACGTCACCGGCATGCTGCCCGAGGCCGAGGTCGCGTTCCTGGACGAAGTCTTCCTTGGCTCCACCGCGATCCTGAACACCTTGCTCGGGGTGCTCAACGAGCGCCGCTTCCGCCGCGGCCACACCCAGGTGGCGTGTCCGCTGCGGGTGTGCGTGGGCGCCTCGAACGCCTTGCCCGACGATGAGTCGCTGGCCGCGTTCGGCGACCGCTTCTTGCTGCACCTGTTCGTCGAGCCGGTGCCGGACCATCAGCTCGAAGCGCTGCTCGCCGGCGGCTGGCAGGCCGAGCGCGCCGAGTTGTCGCACCGCGCCGAGTTGGGCGACATCGACGAACTGAGCCGGCGCGTATCCGGCGTCGGCATGGAGCGCGCGCGCGGCTTGCTGGCCGATGCGATCCGCAAATTGCGCGGCGCAGGCTTGAGCCTGTCGGACCGGCGCATCGTCAAAGTGCAGCGGCTGATCGCCGCCGCCAGCGTGCTGGCCGGTCGCGACGTCGCCACCGAGGCCGATCTGTGGCCGCTGTTCTACGTCATGCCGACCCGCGAGGCGCAGACCGCCGCCCAGGACGTGCTGCGCGACTGCCTGAGCGCGGCGGCCAATCCGACCTTGCGCGCGGCGGTCGAGCAGGCGGTGCTGCAACCGCTCTCGCGCACCGCGCGTTTGCTCGAAGCCGCGCGCAGTTGCCTGCAAGGCGACGCCAACGCGCCCGGCGCGACAGTCATCGCCGAAGCGCTGCTGCGCGAGATCGACGCCAACTTCAACGCCGATTCGATCCCGCCGGAACTGGCGGTCGAACGCGCGCGCTTGATCGAGCGGGCCGCGGCTTCGGCATGAAGCGGCCGCGATGAAGTGGAACTGGCGCGCCCAGGACCAACCGCCGCCGCCGCAAGCGGCGGTCGGGATCGGCGCGTCCGCTGCGCGCGCCTTGCTGCGCGCGGTCGAGCGCCTGGATGAGGACGTGCGCGACACCTTGATGCTCACCGCCAACGCCGATGTCGCGGTGATTGCCGGCGCAGCGGCGCAGTTGCCGTGGTTCGAAGGCGTGGCCTATGCCGCGCCGTGCGAGCAGGCGCCGGGCTTGTGGCTGCTGACCACCGAACGCCCGGACGTGCCGCTGGATCTGCTGCAGCGGGCGATCGCCCGGCTGCATCCGCAAACGCCGCTGCTGTTGCTGCGCGAACCGGCCCAGATCGTGCCCCTGCACCGCGCGCTGCCGGCCAGCGCGGCCTTGATCGCGCAGATCCGCGCGCACTGGCAGGACTGAGCGATGCAACTGCCGCGGACCCTGACGCCCTGGCGCGCGTGGCTGGATTGGTTCGAGCCGGAACTGGCCGGCGCGGTCGGCGAACTGCTGCTGCGCCTGCATCCGATGCTCGGCGCGTTCCGGATGCGCGCGCAGAGCGGGCAGGTCGAACCGGAAGGCATCGACGATCTGCGCCGCCGCGGCAGCTACGACCGGCTGTTGCTCAGCGAGTGGGCGCTGGCCGACGCGGCGCCGGAAGAATTCGACCGCCGCGCCGCCGGCGGCGAGCATTTGTTTCTCAATCCGAAACTGGTCGCGCGCGAAGTCGACGCGCTGACCGTGGCGGTGTTCGACAGCGGCCCGGCGCAACTGGGCGCGGCGCGGCTGGCGCATGTGGCGATGTGGATCCTGCTGGCGCAGCGCGCCCAGGCGGCCAAGGCGCGGTTCGCCTGGGGCGTGCTCGGCCGGCCCGGCGAACTGCACGACGCCGATTCGCCGCAGATGCTCAAGCGCTTGCTGAGCGCGCGCAGCCTGACGCCGGGCGGCGCCTTGCTCGCCAGGCAGCACGCCGACGACGGCGCCGAACCCTCGCGCCAACGTTTCGAGCGCGAGTGGGCCGAACACCTGGACGCGCTGCCGCCCGGCTGCGCCGAGCGTTGGTCGATCGGCGCGGCCGAGCCGGGCGTGGGCCTGGGCCATCGGGTCTCGATCCGGCGTGAAGGCCCCGACGCGCTCGACATCGCCATCGCCGCGCGTCAGACCCGGCGCGAAATCCGCCTGACCTTGCCCGATCCGGCGCGCTCGGCGGCGTTGTTGCGCGGGCAGTTCGAAGCGGTGGCGGATGTTTACGGCGAAATCGCCGGCGAGGGCAGGCTGTCGTTGAAACAACCGCCGTTGATTTCGGTCGACGGCAGCAGCGTTGCGGCGGCCTTGCTCGGCGAGCCGGCGGTCAACGTCTATCGCCTGCCGCGCTACGCCAAAGACACCACCGCGACGAAGGTGCAGCGTTGGGGCAAGGGCAAGACGATGCTGGCGGCGAGCTTGAGCGGCCGGCATTTCTGCGGCGTGATCCCGGGCGATGAGTGGCTGGAGTTTTGGCAGATTCCGAGCTTCCACGGCGGCGCGGTGCGGCCGCCGCCGTTTCCGCAGGAACTGGAGGCCTCGCGCAGCCGCGCGCGTTGGCTGGCGTGCGCGCTGATCAAGGGCAGTCACGTGTCCGATCGGCTGTTCGTGTTGTCGGCCAACGGACACCTGCTGTGCTGGGCGCGGATGCCGAACCGGCTGGAAACCTCGGTGACGGCCGACGTGCTGGCGATGAGTTACTGCGATCAATCCGCGCTGCTGTATTTGCGCCATGAGCAGCGCAGCCTGAACGTGGTCGAGTACCGCGACGGCGCGTTCACGACAGTGGATCGAACATTGGTCGAGTTCGCGCCGCGCAGCGCCTTGCTGTGCGGCCGGCGCAAGCGCCGTGGCCTGTCGCGGGTGGGCTACGCGTTCGAGCAAACGGTGGGCGGCAACGGCGGCGAACGCAGCAGTATCTGGCGGGTGTATTCGCGCGAGGGCGAGCAGTCCAGCCAGTACGAAACCGTATTGCCGGCGGACTGGAAGGTCGAAGGCCTGATGCTGGCGCAAACCGGCGGCGTGCAGTTGATCGCGCTGCGGCCGGATCGCAAGACCTTGGTCGCCATCGGCGCGAACGGTCAGGCGAATTTGTACGAGTCGGCGTATCCGATCACCGCGGTCAGCGTCGCGGCCGATTGCGATGCGGTGGCCTTGATCGATCAGCAAGGACGCTTGGTGGTGCTGCGCGATCAAGGCAGGAACGTGCTGGTGTACACAGGGGGCGGCGATGGATGAAATCAAGCCGCCGGCGCGGCAGGAGGCGGACGCGACCGGGGCGGGCGGCAGCGTGCGTCATCCGGTCTGGCGCGGCTGGCAGCCGGTCGCCGGGCTGTGGTTCGCCGCCGATTTGTTGCCGGCGCAGCGCCGGCTGGAGCGGATCCTGCGCGCCTGGGCGCCGGGTTGCCGCGCCTGGCGCTTCGACGACGGCGACGTGCTGTGCTTCCAGGCGCCGCGGCCGATGCATTGCGAACAAGCCGACGGCGCGCCGCTGTGCCGGATCGGCGCGCACGGCCTGTACGGCGGGCCGCTGACCGCGGCCGAACTGGCCGCGCTGCAACCGGCGGACGTGCAGTTGGTGGCCGGCGCGCAGTTGCAGCCGCTGAATTTTTCCCAAGCCGCGGCGTTGGACCCTTCCTTCGCCCTGGATATCGGCGACTACGCGCTGCACGACACCTACGACTGCCGCGGCGCATTGCGCGCGCCGCGGCAAGAGCGCCTGGGCCGCAAGGCCTTGCGCGATGTGCTCGGCGGCCGGATCCCGCCGGCCAGCGAAGAGCGCGAATCGTTCCTGCGTTCGGCGCAGCAGCGCGACGGTGGCAAACACGCGGCCAAGGGCAGCTTGCGCGAGCGCGTCGGCGGCGCCCGCGACGGCATCGCCGGCTGGTTGTTGAGCCGGTTTCCGTCGTTGGCGGGCGGCGCGGCCGCGGGCACGGCGCAAGGCGCGGTGCCGCAACGCGCGCCGGCCGCAGAGCCGCAGCGTTGGCGCGAATGGTTGGTCAAGGCGGCCGTAGCCAGCCGAGCCTCGAAGCTGATGGGCATGCAGCACGCCCGTTACCTGCGCCAACTGATGCAGCGTTTCGACAACGGCGACCTGATGGAAGCGCTGCGTCACGCCTTGCCGATCGACGGCGACGGCCGCGATTCGTTGGGACAAGCCTTCTCGCTGCCCACACGCCGCGACAGCTTGAGCCTGAGCGGCGGCCGCGGCGGCCATTCCAGTTTCGACTTCGGCGACTACGCGCGCGAGCTGCTGCGCAAGCGCTACCGCGCCGCGTTCGAAGCGCTCGACCGGCAAGGCAAGACCGACGAAGCGGTGTTCGTGCTCGCCGAGTTGCTCGGCGCGCGCCAGGAAGCGCTGGATTATCTGGTCCGCCATCAGCGCCATGCGCAGGCGGCCGAGCTGGCGTTGGGCTGGGACATGCCGGCCGACACCATCATCCGTCTGTTGATGCTGGCCGGCGACAGCGAGCGCGCAATTCTGGTCGCGCGCCGCGACAACGCCTTCGCTGCCGCGGTGGCGATGCTGGAAACCGAGCACCGTGAGCACGCGCTGCAACTGCGCCGCGAATGGGGTCAGGCCCTGGTCGAGCAAGGCCGCTGGCTGGCGGCGGTGGATGCGGTCTGGCCGGATCCGGATTCGCGCGAACAAGCCGCGCGCTGGCTGTTGGCGGCCGAATCGGCCGGCGCGGAATTGTCGGCGCGCGCGTTGGTGCAGCGCGCCTGTTTGTTGCCCGACACCGTGCAGCATTACGCGCAGCGCATCGCCGCATTGGCCGATCCGTTGTCGCCGGCGCAGCCGCGCGCAGCGCTGGGCGAGGCCCTGGCGCAGTGCAAGCGGGCCAATCCGGCGCTGAGCCTGCTGTCGACCCAGGTGCTGCCGGCGCTGGCCGCCGATCGCGCGGTCGGCGGCAACGAGCTGGATCGCGCGCAACTGGAAAAGATTCTGAGCCTGTCCGGCGATCCTTGGCTGCGCGCGGACCTGCCGCCGTGGAGCGTGCCGGCGGCGACGCGCCGGGGCTCGCTGTGGGATTCGGGCCGCACGCTGAACTTGCAGATGCCCGCCGAGGCCGGTCTGCATTCGCCGCTGGACGTCGCCGCGCTGGGCGAGGGCCGTTATCTGGCCGCCTTGGGCGAGGCCGGCGCGGCGGTGTTCGATCGCAACGGGCAATGCCTGCGCCGTTATGCGGTGCCGGCGTTCAAGCTGGTGATCGCCGACAGCGGCGAGGTCGCGCTGGCCCTGGCCAAGCGCGATTCGGTGTGGCGGATCGCGCGGCTGGATCTGGTCGGCCATCAGATCCTCGATCTGGGCGCGATGCCGCTGCAATTCTTCGCCGACCGCTTCGACGGCATCGCCTGGTCGGTGGTGTCGGGCGATCGCATCAGCGTGATCGACGCGGCGCGCGCGTCGCTGGACACGCTGTGGAGCGTGGGCGATCTGGGCGGGCCGGTGGCGCAGGCGCGGTTCGGCCTCAACGACGAATTGTTCCTGGTGCCCGGGCGTGCGGACATGACCGTCTGGCATTACCGGATCGCGCCGCGGCGGACCTTGGTATCGCGCGATCCGGTGCGCATCGACAACGGCGAATCGGTATTGCTCGACCCGCAGATCCCGGTCGCCAAGCTGCGCATGGCCGACAACCAAGACGGCAGCGTGCGCCTGGAATACAGCGCCGGCGCCGATGAAGGCGCGATCGATCTGGCTCCGGCCGAGCCGGCCGGCGGCGATCGCGATTACGGCCTGCTGCCGCTGTCGCGCGGTTTTCTGGCGATGGTGTTCGGCGCGCGGCGCATGCGCCTGCATCTGGTCCGGCGCGGCACCCACCGCGCGGTGGCGGCGCGCAACGTGGCCGAGATCGACTGGCCGCGCGCGCAAGTGCAGGTGCGCGAGCAGCCGGGCCGGCTGGTGTTGTTCGACAACGAAGGCCGGGTGATGGAAATCCAGACCGACGACGTGCTGGTGCGCGCGTTGGCGCTGCGCTAGCGGGTTTTGCCCTGTGCGCGGTTTTGCTGGAAGATGGCGGGCAAATGGAGATCGGCCGGCGCTGCGTGCAGCCGGCCGTGATGTGGGTATCCAAGGAGTGGACATGAATCGCAAGGACTCGCGGCGCGTCGGCGCCGCCGGCGCGAAACCGGGCGGCCGTCGCTGGCTGCTGTTGCCGACGTTGTTGGCCTTGAGCTGGGGCGCGCAGGCGCAATGCGCCGGCCCCATGAACGGCGAGCAGTACAGCGCCTGCATCACCCAGACCGTGATCCTGCCCGAGCAACTGCGCGCGCGCGAAGCGGCCGAACGCGGCAACGCGCCGGCGCGCGAGCCGGGCCGGGAGGAGATCGAACGCGCCCAGGCCGCCGCGGTCGCGCGCAATGGCTGGGGCGCTTATGCCGCCTCGCCGGGATTGGCGCAGATCGGCCGCGCCAGCGACCTGAGCAGCCGCGGCAAGGCCGAGAAGGCCGCGTTGAAGGATTGCCAGGACCAGGGCGGCAAGGAGTGCGCGGTGTTGGTGGCGGTGGACAACGAATGCGCGGTGCTGGCGCACAACGGCGGCGCAACCCATGCCTTCGGCATCGCCCGCCGCGAAACCCAGGCGGCCAAGCAGGCGCTGGAGCAATGCACGCGGCAAAGTCCGGACCGGCTGTGCCGGCTGCAACCGCTGTCGGTGTGTCCGGGGCAGGGCGTGTCGTTCCGTGGCGAGCGGGTGGATCCGGCCGTGTATGCGCGCGAGCTGGAAGTGGCTTACGACCCGCGCCCGCTGTGGGGCGCGGTCGCCAGCGATGGACGCAACCTGCACTTCGTCGTCAACGCCACCGGCCGCGAGCGGGCGGGCGCGCTGGCCCTGGCCGATTGCGGCGGCAGCCAGTGCGCACTGCTGGCGAGCGCGCAAAAAGAGAATCAGTGCCTGGCCGCGGCCTGGGTTCCTGGCGCGGCCGCCGCACCGATCGTGGTGGAAAACCGCACGCCCGGCGATGCCCGCATCAACGCCTTGCGCCAGTGCGCTAGTGCGACCGGGCAGGTGTGCGCGGCCTCGCCGGCGCAGTGTTCGCAGCGCGAGCGCGCCGCCGCCGAGGGCGACGGCAGCGTGCGCGCATCGATGCGCCTGCAGGACGTTCGCGCCGAGGATCTGCGCGAATCGTTGCAGCCGTGGGTCGGCATGAACAGCCTGGATTTCACTTTCATGTGGAGTTCGCCCGACAAGCTCGAGGACGGCGGCGATCTCAGGGCCAAGCGGCGTACCCTGAGCTACGACTACTCGATCAAGGCCAGCGGCAAACACCCCGCTCGCCCGTGCTGGGTGGTGTGGGACGAAGTGGACGGTAATCTGGAGGCTTACGCGCTCAAGGGCGAGGGCTGCCGGTTCCTGTTCAAGCGATGAGGCAAGCGGCGCCGGCGGCGCGGCGGTTGGCCGCGCGCCCGACATCTTGCCGCCTCGGCGGTGTAGCACAATGACGGTCGTCGTCGGCGCCCGTTCGGTGGCGGACATGGGCCGGATCGCGGCCCGCGGATCGAAGGAGTGAACATGAAACCCAAGCAATCGCGGCAGGCCAATGCCGCACGGATCGGGCGAGCCGGCGGCTGGCTGTTGTTGCCGGCGCTGTTGGCGCTGAGCTGGGGCGCGCAGGCGCAATGCGCCGGGCCGATGGGCGCTCAGCAGTACAACGAGTGCTTCACCATGAACGTGATCCTGCCGCAGCAGCAGCGGCAGCGCGAGGAGGCCGAGCGCAATCGCGAACCGCCGCGGCCGCCGACCGCGGAGGAAATCGCGGCCGCTGAAAGAGCCCAGGTCGCGCGTGAGGGGTGGGGTGCCTATGCCGCCTCGCCGGGCTTGGCCCAGATCGGCCAATCCAGCGATCTGACCAGTCAGAGCAAGGCCGAGAAAGCGGCGTTGAAGGATTGCGAGAAGCGCGGCGGGCGCGGTTGCAGCGTGCTCAGCGCGGTTCAAAACGAGTGTCTGGTCTTGGCCCGAAACCACGGCGGCGCGTATGCCTTGGCGACCGCCAAGACCGACGTCGAAGCGGCCAAGCAAGCCTTGCAGCAATGCAATCAAAAGAGCCCCGATCAAGTCTGCCGATTTCACAGTCCCATGCTCTGCCCCGGTCTGGGCGTAGCGATGGGCGGCGTCTCCAACGACTCCGCGCGCTATGCGCGCGATCTGGAGACCGAGTTCGATCAACGTCCGTACTGGGGCGCGGTTGCCAGCGGCGGCGGGCAACTGTATTTCGTCGCCAACGCCACCAGCGCCAAGCTCGCGTCCGAGCGCGCGCTGGCCGATTGCGGCGCCGACTGCAAGTTGCTGGCGGCCAACAAGCGCGAAAACGAATGTCTGGTCGCGGCCTGGGTGCCCGGCGCGGCGGCGGCGCCGATGGTGATCGAAAGCCACGCGGTCGCCGGCGCGCGGGTCGAGGCCTTGCGCCAGTGCGCGGGCGCGACCGGCCAGATGTGCGCGGCTTCGCAAGCGAGCTGTTCCAGTCGCGAACGCGTGGCCGAGAACGGCGACGGCACCGTGAGCACGACGATGTCGACCCAGAACGCGCGCGCCGAAGACCTGCGCGAAAGCTTGCAGCCGTGGGTCGGCATGCGCGGTTACGGCTACCGGATCTTGTGGAGTCAGCCGGACAAGTTCGACGACGGCGGCAACCTGTTGGCCACGCGCCGCACCTTGACCTACAACTACGCCATCCCCGCCGGCCGCGGCCGTCCGGCGCGGCCGTGTTCGGTGATCTGGAGCGAGGTCGACGACAAGATGGAGTCGTATACCCTCAAGGGCGAGGGCTGCCGGTTCTTGTTCAAGTAAACGGCGACGGTTCGCGTCGATACGGAAAAGCCCGGCGCGTGCCGGGTTTTTTCGGTAATGGGGCTTGGTCGTCGCTTCATTGGCGCGGTCGCGGCTTGCGCCGCTCCTACAGGGCGAGGCCGCGGCTACGTTTCAGACTGTAGGAGCGGCGCGAGCCGCGACCGCGAACCACAAGCCCGCCGCGCCACCGCGGTTCCAAAGAAAAAGCCCGGCTCGCGCCGGGCTTTTTTCATCGCGGTGTCGCTTCAGCGCAAACGAATCAGAACACCCGCACCTGCTGATCGGCCTTGCGGGTCATCGCCGTGCCGGCCTTGCAGCCGAAGGCTTCGCCGAACGCCGGCAGGTTGGACAGCGGGATGTTGGTGCGCCACTGGCCCGGGGCGTGGATGCCGGCGGCCGAACGCTGCGCGGCGACTTCCGGGCTCAGCTGCTGCGCCCACAAACCGGCCCAGCCCTTGAAGAACGCCTGGTTGGCGTCCTTGTTGGCCGCCGGTTGCGCGGCGCGGTAAGCGGCCCAGGCCAGTTCGACGCCGGCCTGGTCGGCGATGGCGACGTCGCGCACCTGCGCGCCGTTGACCTTGGTCGCGGTCAGGCCGGGGTAGGCCTCGGCGCTGTACTGCGCGGCCACGCGGCTGCCCAGGGTTTCCCAAGCCGCCACTTCGGTCGGGGTCCACCAGTCGCGCACTTCCTGCTTGGCGTTGACGTAACGGCCGCGGTTGTCGAAACCGTGGGTGAGCTCGGCGCCGACCAGCGCACCGTAAGCGCCGTACTGCGCGGCCTCGGACTTGCTCAGGTCCAGCACCGGCGCCTGCAGCATCGCTGCGGTGACGATCAGACGGTTCTGGGCGATGTCGTAAGCCAGCGACGGCTCCTGCGGCAGCACGTCCCAGCGGCGGTCGGCGTTGCCGCGGCCGATCCGCTTCATTTCTTCGCGGTGACGCCAGGTCGAGGCGATCAGCATGTTGCTGCCGAAGCTGCCGCGGCCCATCGGCTGCACGGTGTAGTCCAGATCGCGCTTGGGCGTGCCGACTTCGATCTTGAGCTTGCCCAGCTTGGCCCGGGCTTCGTTCTTGGCGCTGTCGCTGAAACGGGTGTCGGCTTCGATCGCCTTGCCCAGCGAGTCGCGCACTTGCGCGGCGATCTGTTCGGCGCGCGCGTCGGTGGCGGCGGGCAGGTAGCGCGCGGCGTACTCGTGGCCGACCATCGGGCCGGCGGCCAGGGTGATGGCGTCGAGCACGGTTTGCTGGCGCGCGGGCTGCTCGCGCTCGCCGCGCAGGACCTTGCCGCGGAAGTCGAATTCGGCGTCGCGGAACGGCTTGGCCAGGTACGGCGCCATCGAATCGCCGACCCGCCAGCGCAGGTAGGTCTTCCACTGGTCGGGCTTGAGGCTGCCGATCAGCTTGTCGAGTTCGGCGAACAACTGCGGGTTGGCCAGCGAGACGGCGTCGTCGCTGACGCCCTGGGCCTTGAGGAAGTCGCCCAGCTGCAAGCCCTTGTAGGTCTTGGCCAGGGTCGCGACCTGCACCGGCGCGTAGTTGGCGCGCGGATCGCGCAGGTCCGGCAGCGGCTTGGATGCGCGGGCGATGCGGGTTTCCAGATCGATGACCTGCTGCGCCTCGGCGGCGAGCTTTTCCTTCGGCGTGCCGGTCAGGGTCAGGATCTTCTGCACGTAGTTGTTGTAGTGGCCCAGCAGTTGACGGGTGTCGGCGTCGGTGCGGGTGTAGTAGGCCGGATCCGGCAGGCCCAGGCCGCCCTGGCTGAAGTAGCCGATGTGGCGGTCCAGATCCTGCAGATCGATGTCGGCGCCGAAGTTGAACAGCACCGGGATGCCGACCTGATGCAGCGCGGCGATCGAGGCCGGGACTTCCTTGCCTTTCTTGATCGCGTTGATGCGGCCCAGCAGCGGCGCGATCGGCTGCGAGCCGTCGCGCTCGACCGCGGCTTCGTCCAGGCCGCTGGCCCAGAAGTCGCCGAGCAGTTTCTGCACGTTGCCCTGCGGCGCGGTCATCGCGGTATTGAGCAGTTCCAGCTGCTGGCGGCGCGCGTTGGCGGCCAGGGTTTCCAGCGACGACACCGACGCGGCGCCGGACAGCGGATTGGCGCGCAGCCAGTCGGCGTTGGCGTTGGCGTAGAAATCGCTGCAGGCGTTAGCGGCGGCCGGAGCCTTGGGCTTGGCGGCGGCCTTTTTCTTGGCGGCATCGGCCGACGGCGAGGCCAGTCCGGCGATCAGGCTGAGGGCAAGGGCGCAGGTAAGCGGGCGTAGGGTCGACATCGCGTATTCCATCCTGGGGACGCGGGAGTTTAACAACTGGGGCGGTGAAGGCGGTGAACGGGTTTGGCGGTTGGGGGATGCGGCCGGAGAGGCGGGCTTGCCGGAGCGGGCGGGACGGGGCGGCGGGTGATGGAGCGGCTGCATGCCCGCTGCGTGCCAACTGCGGCCGTTGCGTGGAGCTTCCTACACAGGCGTTCGGCCCCCGCAAACCCGTCATTCCGGCGAAAGCCGGAACCCATTGTGATCTTGCTTTTTTCAGCCTGTGCGCTGCGCCGGCAACAGCAAAGTCAAAATGGGTTCCGGCTTTCGCCGGAATGACGGGGGGAGGGCGGGGGAGGGCGGGGGCGCGGTGGTTGCGGCGGCCCCGCTGGCGCGCGGCGCTGGGCTAGTATCGACGGCTCCCGCCGCCCGACCGCGATCCGCGCATGTACCTGCCCAGAGCCTTCGCCGAAGCCGATCTGTCCGCGCTCGACGCCCTGGCGGCGCGCGACAACTTCGTCACCCTGATTACGGTGCGCGACGAGGAACCGACCGTGTCGCATCTGCCGGTGCTGTACCGGCGCGAGGGCGAGCGGATCGAAATCCGCGGCCATTGGGCCAAGCCCAACCGGCAGGCCCAGCATGCCGGCGCGGGCTTGATGATCTTCCACGGCCCGCACGCGTACGTGTCGCCGTCGTGGTATCTGGACAAGGAAGAACAGGCGCGGGTGCCGACCTGGAATTACGCGGTGGCGCATTTGCGCGGGCAGCTGGAACTGTTCCACGACCACGAATTTCTTGCCGGTGTGGTGTCGGACCTGAGCGATCTGCACGAAGCCGCGGTCGGCCGCGATTGGCGGTTCGAACCCGAGCGCGCCGATCATGCGAGCCAGTTGCGCGGCATCGTCGGTTTCCGCTTCGTCGCCGAGGGCGCGGCGTTGAAGTGGAAGCTCAGTCAGAACCATCCCGAGGGCAATCGCCTTGCGGTGGCGACGGAATTGGCGGCGCAATCGCGTGAGGACAGTCGCGAGATCGCGGCGATGATGCGGGCGCGGGAAGCGGTGCGGGATTGAGTCGCGCGTGGAGTCTCGCGAGGGGCGTCCGTAGCGACGCGGCGATGTTGTGCGATGACGGTCGCGGCTTGCGCCGCTCCTGCAGTCGGAAACGAAGCCACCAGCGCTCCCTGTAGGAGCGGCGCGAGCCGCGACCGCGCCAATGAAACGGTTGCGCAACCGCGCAGACCGTCGCTAACAAAACAATTCCGAACGCTTGCCCCGACGCCGGCGATCGACGGCTAAAACGCACGCAAAAAGAAGGCCCGGGAATCCCGGGCCTGCTTCCGTTACGGCAATGTCAAACGGCGCGAGGCCGTCGAACTGCGATTACCAGATCACCACCTGCTTATCGCCTTCGCGCACCATCGGCTGCCCCGGCTTGCACGAGAACGCCGCCGCGAACGAGGGCAGGTTCGACGGCGCGCCGATCGCGCGGAAGTTGGCGAGCGCGTGCTCGTCGGTCTGCAAGCGCACCTTCTCTTCTTCGGCGGTGAAGTTGCGGCGCCACACGGTGGCCCAGTTGAGGTAGAAGCGCTGGTCGCGGGTCAGACCGTCGGTCTTCGGATCCTGGCTTTCGCCCGCGGCTTTCTTCATCGCGTCGTAAGCCGTGGCCAGGCCGCCCAGGTCGGCGATGTTCTCGCCCAGGGTGTGGGTGCCGTTGAGGTGCTGGCCGTTGGAGACGTAGCCGTCGAACTGCTTGATCAGCTTGGCGGTCAAGCCCGAGAACGCCTTGGCGTCGGCGTCGGCCCACCACACTTCCATGTTGCCGGTCGGTCCGAAGCGCGAACCCTGGTCGTCGTAACCGTGGGTCATTTCGTGGCCGATCACCGCGCCGATGCCGCCGTAGTTGGTGGCGTCGTCGGCCTTGGGATCGAAGAACGGCGGCTGCAGGATCGCGGCCGGGAACACGATCTCGTTCTGCAGCGGGTTGTAGTAGGCGTTGACCATCTGCGGCGGCATGCCCCATTCGGTCTTGTCGACCGGCTTGCCGATCTTGCTCAGGTTCCACTTGTAGTTGAACTGGTTGGCGGCCTTGACGTTGGCGTAGTAGCTGTCGCGGCCGGTGTTCAGGCCATTCCAGTCGCGCCACTTGTCCGGGTAGCCGATCTTGGGAGTGAAGCTGGCCCACTTCTCCAGCGCCTTCTTCTTGGTGTCGGCGCTCATCCAGGCCAGATTCTCGATGCGGGTCTTGAGCGACTCGCTGAGGTTCTTGACCAGGGTCTGCATGCGCTCCTTGGATTCCGGAGTGAAGGCGACCTTGACGTACAACTGGCCCATCGCTTCGCCGGCCTGGCCCTCGATGGTGTCGAGCACGCGCTTGCCGCGCTCCTTGAGTTCCTTCTGGCCGCGCAGGGTCTTGTTGTAGAAGTTGAAGTTCTCTTCGACGAACGCGTCCGCCAGGTACGGCGAGGCGCCGTCGATGGTGTGGAAGCGCAGGTAGGCCTGCCACGTCGCGGCCGGGGTGTCGCCGATCATCTTGCTGACTTCTTCGTGGAAGCCCGGCACCGCCAGCGAGAAGATCTTCGGCACGGCCACGCCCTGCGATTCGAAGAACTTGGTCCAGGAGAAGTTAGGAGTGAGCTCGTCGGCCTTGGCCGGGGTGATCGGGTTGTAGTACAGCGAGACGTCGCGCGAGAGCTGCTCGCGGGTCTTGGAGGCTTTGGCCAGGCGGGTTTCGAACGCGATCACGTCCTTGGCCTGCTTGGCGGCGTCCTCAGGTTTAGCGCCGCCCAGTTCCAGCACCTTGGCGATGTGCTGCTCGTACGCGGCCAGCTTGTCCTTGAACTTGGCGTCGGTGTAGTACGGCGCATCCGGCAGGCCCAGGCCGCCCTGCGAGGCGTAGGCGATGTTGTTGGCCGAATCCTTGAAGTTGGCTTCGGCGCCGAAGCCGAACAGGGCGTTGTCGCCGGTGACGGCGGCGTCGCGCAGGTAGCCGGCGATCTTTTCCGGGCTGTCGATGGCGTCGATCTTGGCCAGATCGCCCTTCAGCGGGTCGATGCCCTGGGCGTTGATCTTGTCCTTGTCCATGCCGGTGGCCCACAGGTCGCCGACGATCTTCTCAACGCCGGTGGCCTTGGTGTCGGCGGCGGCCTGTTCGGCCAGCTGGCGCTGCACGCCGTTGGAGCGCTCATCGAGCATTTCGAACGCGCCCCAGGAGGTGCGGTCGCCGGGGATGGCGTTGGCCGCCAGCCACTTGCCGTTGACGTAGCCGCCGAAGTCGGTGCAGGCGTCCTTGGTGGTGTCCAGGTCGGCCACGGTGAAGCGGTTGACCGGCGGCAGCTTGCTTTCGTCGATCTTGAACTCGGCGCTTTCGGCCGGCTTGGCGGCGGCGGTGTCGCCGGCGGCCGCGGCCGGAGCCGGGGTTTCCTGCTTGCCGCAGGCGGCCACGACGGTGGCGATGGCGAGGGACAGCAGCAGGACTTGCGGTTTCTTGAAGGTCACTAGAGAGCTCCGGCCGGAAAGGCGGTGGCGAGAAACGAACACGGATTGTCGCGGATTTCGGCCGCCCCGGGCACGACCGGGGGCGGGATACGGGCGGACGATAGTCCCGAACCGGGCCGGGGAAGGGTGTCGAAGGTCATACGTGACGGGGTTGTAATGTTCAGTTTTGCTGGGTTTGCGCTTCCGTTGCACCGGAGCTATCCCTTCTCCCGCTTGCGGCGCCCGAAGGGTGTGCAAGGCTGAGAAGGTGCCCGAAGGGCGGATGAGGGGCGGATGAGGGGCGGTCAGGTCGCGAAAGTGATTGCCATTCCGCGGCCCTCACCCCAACCCCTCTCCCGCAAGCGGGAGAGGGGCTCAAGCAGCGAGCGGGAGTAGCTTCGAACTCACCAAATCACAACCTGCTTATCCCCAGCCCGCACCATCGGCTGTCCCGCCTTGCACGAGAACGCCGCCGCGAACGCCGGCAGGTTCGACGGCGCGGCGATTGCGCGGAATTGCGCCGGCGCGTGCGGATCCGAGGCCATCACCACTTTGAGCAGATCCGGCGTATAGCCGTCGCGCCAACTGGTGGCGAAGCTCAGGAAGAAGCGCTGATCGCGGCTCAGCCCGTCGGTCTTGGGATCGTTCTGGCCGGCGGTGGCCAAACGCATGGCGTCGTAGGCGGTCGACAGGCCGCCCAGGTCGGCGATGTTCTCGCCCAGGGTGAGCTTGCCGTTGACGTGCAGGCCCGGCGCGGCCTGATAGCCGTCGAACTGTTCGATCAGCTTGGCGCTGCGCGCGGCGAAACCTTTGGCGTCGGCCGGCGTCCACCAGTTCTCGAAATTGCCGCTGGGGCCGAAGCGCGAACCCTGGTCGTCGTAGCCGTGAATCATCTCGTGGCCGATCACCGCGCCGATCGAGCCGTAGTTGGTTGCCGCGTCGGCCTTGGGATCGAAGAACGGCGGCTGCAGGATCGCCGCCGGGAACACGATCTCGTTCTGCAACGGGTTGTAGTAGGCGTTGACGGTCTGCGGCGACATGCCCCATTCGGTCTTGTCGACCGGCTTGCCGATCTTGCTCAGGCTCCAGCGGTAGTTGAAGCGGTTGGCGGCCTTGATGTTGGCGTAGTAGCTGTCGCGGCCGGTGTTCAGGCCGCTCCAGTCGCGCCACTTGTCCGGGTAACCGATCTTGGGCGTGAAGCTGGCCCACTTCTCCAGCGCCTTTTTCTTGGTGTCCGCGCTCATCCAGTCCACGCCCTCGATGCGCGCCTTCAGCGCATCGCGCAGGCCCTGCACCAAGGCCTGCATCTGCGCCTTGGATTCCTGCGGGAACGCCACCTGCACGTACAGCTGGCCCATCGCTTCGCCGACGTGCCGGCTGGTCTGGCCGATCACCCGCTTCCAGCGCGCCTTGGGCTCTTTCTGCCCGGACATGGTCTTGTTGTGGAACTCGAAATGCTCGGCGACGAAGGCGTCGCTGAGGTAGGGCGAGGCGCCGTCGACGGTGTGATAGCGCAGGTACGCCTGCCACGTCGCCGGCGGCGTGTCGGCGAGCATTTTGCTGACTTCTTTATGGAAGTCGGGCATGGCCAGCGAGAACTGCGCGGGCAACGGCACTTGCTGCGATTCGAAGAACTTGGTCCAGGAGAAATTCGGCGTGAGCTCGTTGGCGGCGGCCGGGCTGATCGGTTGGTAGTAGAGCGCGACGTCGCGCGAGAGTTGCTCGCTCGACAGCGACGCGCGGGCCAGACGGGTTTCGAACTCGATCACCGCCTTGGCCTGCTGCGCGGCGTCCTGCGCGCTGCTGCCCGACAGTTCCAGCACCTTGGCGATGTGCTTTTGATACGCGTCGAGCTTGTCGCGCTTGTCCTTGTCGAAGTAATAGCCCTTGTCGGGCAGGCCCAAGCCGCCTTGCGAGGCGTAGGCCATGTTGACCGAGGAGTTCTTGAAGTCGGCTTCGGCGTCGAAGTCGAACAGCACGTTGTCGCCTTCGGCCGCGCTGGTGCGCAGATAGGCGGCGATCTTCTCGCTGCTGTCGAGCGCGCCGATCGCGGCCAGGTCCTGCTTCAGCGGTTCGATGCCTTGCGCGTTGATCTTGGCCTCGTCCATGCCGCTGGCCCACAGGTCGCCGACGATCTTCTCGATGCCGCTGGCGCCGGTGTCGGCGGCCGCGCGTTCGGCCAACTGGCGCTGCACCGCCAGCGAGCGTTCGGCCAGCACGTCCGATACGCCCCAGGAGGAACGGTCGGCGGGAATCGGGTTGGCGGCGAACCAGCGCGCGTTGACGTAGTCGCCGAACTGCTCGCAAGCGTTGCCGGCCGGGTCTAGGTCGCTCAGCGCGAAACGCACCGGCTGCGGCAGTGTGCTTTCGTCCAGCGTCAGCGGCGCGGCGGGCTTGGCCGCGGCCGCGGCGGGCGCGGCGGCCGGCGCGGGCGCTTCGGTCTTGGCGCAGGCGCCGAGCGCGGCGGCGACGGCCAGCGACAGCAGCAGCGGGGAGGATTTGCAACGGGTGATGCTGGAATGGGGCATGGGGCGAACTCCGGCCGGGCGGGCGTGAGCGGATGGAAGCTGTGGATGCGGTCCGTGGCCGTCGGTCCCAGCGCGATAGCGCGACGATAGACCCGTTGGCGGGCAGCGGAGGGTGTCTTCAGTCATGTGGGGTGGTCGCACGGGAGCTGTGGGTTTGCGCGGTTCGTGGGTT
>NZ_JBAMDI010000159.1:0-21501 GCF_036961695.1 Pseudomonas sp. CGJS7
CAAGCAAGATCAAATGCTTCCGCCACTAAAGCGGCGGGTAACTTTCTTTTGTCCAGAGCAACAAAAGAAAGTCACCAAAGAAAAATGCTCTCCCTGTTTCGAGTCAAGAGCCACGAGTGCGAAGCTTGCGCAGGCAGGTTCCGTAGTGGGCATCCTGCCCACGACGGAACCCGGCGCACGTCCTTGTGCGCCGCCCTCCGGGTGTCCTTTTGCTATCGCGAGTTAGTTGCGCCGCCGGGCCAGGGCAACAGCAACAGCAAGAGCAAGAGCAACAGCAAGAGCAACAGCAAGAGCAACAGCAAGAGCAACAGCGCCCTCATCCGCCCTCCGGGCACCTTCTCCCGCAAGCGGGAGAAGGGCAGTCTTCGGGCTTTAGTTCATGGGGATTCGTAGTGCTGCTGGGTTCGCCGCTTACAAGCGGGAAAAAGCTGCGGCAAGCTTGGTTTCCATTCGGGCCAGCTTGTTGCTCGAATCGTGGTAGCGCTCGATCGCGACCGCTATGTGACGAAGAACCACCATGATCTCGCCCACGGCCTCGATCGTTCCGCCATACGCATCGCCCCCGCCGGCCTCCGCGCTCGCGAACAACGGCCGCGCGTCATCGAGCTCTTCCAGCAACCCAGCATGCGTATCCGCAATGCGTATAAGCCCCTGGTAAGCCCCCCATACGCTCCCGCGATCGTCGAAATGAAACGCCTCATCGAGCGCTTCCTTCCTCGCCCGCAACTCGGCGCGGAACTCGGTCAATGCGTTCAGCACATCTTCGCGACTCAACATCTTTCCGAACTCCCCATCGCGCCTGAAGCGCACCGATCAATCGAACAGCCCACGCTCGCACACCACCGAAACCAACTCGCGCAACCACCGATTGGCCGGTTCGAACTCGCTGTTGGCATGCCAATACAAATGCAACTGCGCCGCCGGCAGCGCGAACGGCACCGCCACCCGGCGCAGACGCGCGTTCGCGGCGATGCGGCCGGCCAGGCCCGCCGGCATCGTCAGCAGCGCGTCCGATTGCGCCACCACTTCGCAAGCGGAGTGATAGTTCTGGCAACGCAGCGCCACCGTGCGCTGCAAACCCAGATTGAGCAAGGCGATGTCCTCGATCACCTGACCGCTGGCGCGCGTGGATACGGCCACGTGCGAGGCCTGCAAGTACTGCTTGAGACTCAAGCGCTTGGCCAAGGCGTGGCCGTCGCGCATCACCACGCAGAAACCGTCCTGGAACAACGGCCGGTGCCGCACCGGTTCGCTGATCGGCAAGGCCACGTCCACCGCCAGATCGACTTGCCCGGCGGCCAGCTCGCGCCCCAGTTCGCGCCGGGTCAGAGCGACGCTGGCCAAGGTCGCGTTCGGCGCCTGCGTGCGCAGCGCCTGCGCCAGCGCCGGCAGCAGCGCGCTTTCGGTCGCGTCGGGCATGCCGATGCGGAAGCCCTGGCGGGCGTGGGCGGGGTCGAATCGGTCCCATTGCTGCAACAGCTCGCGCAGCCGGCTCAGGCTGTCGATCAGTTGCGGGGCGATGCGCTGGCAGGCCGGGGTCGCGCTCATGCGGCGGCCGTCGCGGACGAACAGCGGGTCGTCGAAGTGCTGGCGCAGCCGCGCCAGCGCGTGGCTGACCGCCGAAGGCGTCAGGTACAGCGCCTGCGCCGCGCGGCTGAGGTTGCTCTCGCGGTAGACCGCCTCGAACACCTTGAGCAGGTTGAGGTCGAGTTGCTCGCTTTTGCTATGAATATGGTTCATCGCTAAACGTTAGCAAATATCACTTCATTCATGCGGACCGGGCGCCTAGGATGGTCTCCGGCCGGGCCGTTCCGGCGTCGCGGACTTTCGTGATGGACTTCGCACCCAGCGCCCGCACCGAGGATTACCTGCTGCGTCTGCAGGGTTTCATCGACGCCCACATCGCCCCGTTCGAGACCCAATACCGGCGCGAGAACGCCGAAAGCAACGCCGGCGCCGACTGGCGCGGCTGGCGGGTGCATCCGCGCATCGCCGAGCTCAAGGCGATGGCGCGCGAGGCCGGGCTGTGGAATCTGTTCCTGCCCGACGCCGAACTCGGCGCCGGTCTGTCGGTGCTGGAATACGCGCCGCTGGCCGAGGCCATGGGCCATTACGAGTTCGCCGCCGAGGTGTTCAACTGCAACGCGCCGGACACCGGCAACATGGAAGTGCTCTATCACTTCGGCAGCGACGCGCAGAAAGCGCAGTGGCTGCGGCCGCTGCTGGACGGCGAAATCCGTTCGGTGTTCTGCATGACCGAGCCGGAAGTGGCATCGTCGGATGCCACCAACATGCAGGCCGAAATCGAACAGGACGGCGATCACTTGGTCTTGAACGGCCGCAAATGGTGGTCCACCGGCATCGGCCATCCGCAGGCCAGGCTGGCGATCTTCATGGGCCTGTCCGATCCCGACGCCGCGCCGCATTCGCGCCACAGCATGGTGCTGGTGCCGCTGGATGCGCCGGGCGTGCGGATCGAACGGATGCTGCCGACCTTCGGCGAATACGATCCGCCCTACGGCCATGGCGAAGTGGTGTTCGAGAACGTGCGGGTGCCGCGCGATCAGTTGATTCGTGGCTTGGGGCAGGGCTTCGCCATCGCCCAGGGCCGGCTCGGGCCGGGCCGCATCCACCATTGCATGCGCGCCATCGGCGCGGCCGAGCGGGCGCTGGAACTGACCATCCGCCGCGGTGGATCGCGGGTGGCGTTCGGGCAACCGATCCTGCGTCTGGGCGGCAATCTGGAACGTGTTGCGGACGCGCGCATGGAAATCGATCAGGCGCGCTTGCTGACCTTGTACGCGGCGTGGAAGATCGAACGCTTTGGGGTCAAGCACGCGATGACCGAAATCTCGGCGATCAAGGTGATCGCGCCGAACATGCTGCAGCGGATCGTCGATCAGGCGATCCAGATCCACGGCGGCGCCGGCGTTTCGCACGATGTGCCCTTGACCGGTTTGTTCATGATCGCCCGCGCCTTGCGCATCGCCGACGGCCCCGACGAAGTGCATCGGGCGATGGTCGCGCGGATGGAACTGGCCAAGTACGGCCTCGGCCGCGATCGCGCAAAGGAGGCCGCATGAGCGCGACGAACAGGCAACGGGTCTTCATCACCGGCGGCGCCTCCGGCCTGGGCCGCGCGCTCGCCGAAGGCTACGCGCGCGACGGCGCGCGGGTGTGCATCGGCGACGTCAACGGCGCCCGCGGCGAAGAAACCCTGGCCGCATTGCGCGCCGCCGGCGCGCAGGCGCATTACCTGCACTGCGACGTGACCCGTGAGGAAGACCTGCAGGCCGCCGCGGATTGGCTGCAGGCGAACTGGAACGGCGTGGATCTGGTGGTCAACAACGCCGGCGTCGCCGACATGGGGCCGGTGGAGGCGATGCCGATCGCCGACTGGCAATGGATGATCGACATCAACCTGCTCGGGGTGGTGCGCGGTTGCAAGGTGTTCGCGCCGATCATGCGCCGTCAGGGACGCGGCCGTCTGCTCAACATCGCCTCGATGGCCGGCCTGATCCATCCGCCCTTCGCCGGCGCCTACAACGCGACCAAAGCCGCGGTGGTGGCGCTGTCGGAAACGCTCAAGGCCGAACTGGAACCGGCCGGAGTCGATGTCAGCGTCGCCTGTCCGGCGTTCTTCCGCACCAACCTCAGCGAAAGCCTGCGCAGCAGCGATCCGCGTTATGCGCGGTGGATGCGCAAGCTGGTCGACGAATCCAAGATCGGCGCCGACGAGATCGCCGCGCTGATCCGCCGCGGTGTGGCGCGCGGCGAGTTCCGCATACTCACTCACGCCTCGGCCAAGCGGTTCTGGATGCTCAAGCGCTTGCTGCCGTATCGCTTTTACGAAGCGGCGATGCGTCGCGGCGGCAAGGGCGGGGCGGGCAAGAAACCGGCGCAATCGGCGGGCAGCAAGGGATGAGCGAGGCGTCCCGGGATCAGGCGCGGGCGGTGCGCAGCGGCGAGGAACTCGACAGCGCCGCGGTCGATGCCTGGCTCAAGCCGCGGCTGCCGCATCTGCGCGGTCAGGCTCAGGTGACCCAATATGCCGGCGGCGCGTCCAACTGGACCTACCGGCTGCAGTACGACAACGACGACCTGATCCTGCGTCGCCCGCCGGCCGGCAAGAAGGCCAAATCGGCGCACGACATGGGGCGCGAGTTCCGCATCCAGCAAGCGCTCGGGCCGGTGTATCCCTACGTGCCGCGGATGTATGCGCATTGCGCGGACGAATCGGTGATCGGCGCCGAGTTCTATGTGATGCAGCGTCTGGACGGTTTGATCCTGCGCAAGAACCCGCCGCGCGATCTGCAGCTTTCGCCCGAGCAAGTGCGCCGGCTGTGCACGAACGTGCTCGACACCTTGATCGGCCTGCATCGGGTCGACCACCGCGCCGCTGGCCTGGAGCAACTCGCGCCGGGCGCGGGTTACACCCAGCGCCAGATCGAAGGCTGGAGCAAGCGTTACACCGACGCGCGCACCTGGAACGTCCCCAGCGGGCGCAAGATCATCGACTGGTTGCGCACGCATCTGCCGCAAGACGAAACCATTTGCCTGACCCACAACGATTTCCGCTTCGACAACGTGGTGCTGGACGCCGCCGACCCGACCCGGGTGATCGGCGTGCTCGATTGGGAACTGGCCACGCTCGGCGATCCGCTGATGGATGTCGGCAATCTGCTGGCGTATTGGGTGCAGGCCGACGACGATTTCATCGCCCGCGACACCCGCCGGCAACCGACCCATCTGCCCGGCATGTTCAGCCGCCGCGAAGTCATGGAGTACTACAGCCAGCGCACCGGCCTGCGTCCGCGCAGTTGGGCGTTCTATGAGGTCTACGGCTTGTTCCGCCTGTCGGCGATCGCGCAGCAGATCTATTACCGCTACCACCATGGCCAGACCCGCAATCCGGCGTTCAAGCGCTTCTGGTTGTCGGTGAATTACCTGCACTGGCGTTGCCGGCGCGCGATCGCGCGCGAGCGCGGTTGAGATGGCGGCGACGATTCATTTGATCCGTCACGGTCAAGCCGCCTTCGGCGCGGCCGACTACGACCGCCTCAGCGATCTCGGCCGCGAACAATCGCGCCTGCTCGGCATTGCGCTGGCGCCGTTGGCGGGCGAGGGCGATGTCGCGATCTGCGGCGGCATGCGCCGGCATCGCCAAACCGCCGAAGAATGCCTGTCCGCCATCGCCCAATCCCAAGCCGATCCGAGCCCCTCTCCCGCGAGCGGGAGAGGGGCTGGGGTGAGGGCCTCCAAGATCGCGGCAGACCAGACCGACCCCCGCTGGAACGAATTCGACCACACCCAAATCCTCGCCCGCCACGCCCCCGAGTACACCGACCACGACCAACTGGTCGCTCACCTCAGCGCCCAACCCGACCCACGCCGCGCCTTCCAGACCTTGTTCGCCGCCGCCATGACCCGCTGGTGCGACGGCCGCTACGACAGCGACTACGACGAGACCTGGCCCGCGTTCCAGGCCCGCTGCGTCGCCGCCGCTCACGCCGCCGCCATCGCGGCGGGCGACTCCGGCAACGTCTGGGTATTCACCTCCGGCGGCCCCATCGCCGCGGTCGCGCAGCACTTGCTGCAAGTCTCCGACGCCCAGGCCCTGCGCCTGAGCTGGACCCTGGTCAACGCCAGCCACACCCAATTGCATGTCGCCGCCAGCGGCCTGCGCCTGTCCACCTTCAACGGCCACGCGCACCTGTACGCGCGCGAAGGCCTCATCACTTATCGCTGACCCGGAGCTTCCCCATGCGCAAGCGCATCCTCATCACCGGCGCCAGTTCCGGACTCGGCCGCGGCATGGCCCGCGAATTCGCCCGCGCCGGCAGCGACCTGGCCTTGTGCGCGCGCCGCACCGACCGGCTGGAAGCGCTCAAGTCGGAACTGGAAGCCGCGCATCCGGGCATCCGCGTGGCGATCCGCAGCCTGGACGTCACCGATTACCCGCAGGTGTTCGCGGTGTTCGGCTCGCTGCGCGATGAACTCGGCGGCCTGGACCGGGTGGTGGTCAACGCCGGCATCGGCCAGGGCGCGCCGATCGGCAAAGGGCAGTTCGCGTTGAACCGCAGCATCGTGGAAACCAACTTCCTGGCCGCGTTGGCGCAGTGCGAAGCGGCGATGGAGATCTTCCGCGACGCCGGGCAAGGGCATCTGGTGCTGATTTCCTCGATGAGCGCGATGCGCGGCATGCGCGGCGGACTCACCGCTTATGCCGCCAGCAAGGCGGGGGTGGCGTCGTTGGCCGAGGGCATCCGTACCGACATGCTGCGCAAGCCTTCGATCAAGGTCAGTACGATCTATCCGGGTTATATCCGCACCGAAATGAACGATGGCGCGCCGGCCAAGCAGACGCCTTTCATCATCGATGAGGCCACCGGTTGCCGGTTGCTGGTGCGGGCGATCGAGCGCGAGAAAGCCAAGGCTTACGTGCCGTGGTGGCCGTGGGCGCCGTTGGGGTGGTTGATGCAGCGGATGCCGTTGGCTTGGGTGGCTAAACTCAACTGATATCGGGTGGCGTTGGAGTACTTGTTTCGCCCTGGTTACGGCGAAACTCCCAGGTCGCCATCGCCGCTTCACCGTAACCACTTCACCGTCATTTCTTCACCGTCATTTCTTCACCGTCATTCCGGCGAAAGCCGGAACCCATTTTGATCTTGCCGTTGCTCCAGACCGCAACAGCAACAGCAACGTCAAAATGGGTTCCGGCTTTCGCCGGAATGACGGTAGGGGGTGACGGTAGGGGGCGATGGAGGATGACGGCGAAATCAGGTTCCCCGGCGGAACTACCGAGCCAACTCCCCATCCTCACAACAACTCTGCGCCAAATCCTCAAGAATCGGACAATCCGGCCGATCGTCGCCATGACACCGCAGCGCCAACTGCTCCAAGGTCCGCTGCATGGTCTGCATCTCGCGAATCTTGTCCGCCAGTTCGGCCGCATGGCTCAACGCCAGCCGCTTGACCTCCGAGCTCTCGCGCGAGCGGTTGTTCCAAAGCCCCAGCAGCGTTTCGATCTGCTTGATCGAAAACCCCAGCGAGCGCGAGCGCTTGATGAAGCGCAGCCGGTGCAGGTCGCTGTCGCTGTACAAGCGATAGCCGGCGATGCTGCGGCCGGCCGGCGGAATCAGGTCGATGCTCTCGTAGTGGCGGATCATCTTCGCGCTGACGCCGCTGAGCTGCGCGGCCTCGCCGATGTTGTGCAAGCCTTCGGCCTTGGCCTGGGCCAGTTCGGGCACGTCGCGGTTCATGGTCGGATTCCTGGTCATGCGGGGTGTACCGTGGGGGCGGGCTTCCAGCGACGCAACAGCAAGGTGTTGCCGAGCACGCTGACGCTGGAGAACGCCATCACCGCGGCGGCGAACACCGGATCGAGCAGGCCGAACGCCGCCAGCGGAATGCCGATGACGTTGTAGCCGAACGCCCAGAACAGATTCTGGCGGATCTTGCGGGTGGTGCGGCGCGAAATCGCGATGGCGTCGGCGATCAGCCCCGGTTCGGCGCGCATCAGGGTGATGCCGGCGGCCTGCATCGCCACGTCGGTGCCGGTGCCCATGGCGATGCCGACGTCGGCGGCCGCCAGCGCGGGCGCGTCGTTGACGCCGTCGCCGACCATCGCGACCGTGCCGGTGCGGGCCAGTTCGGCGACTTCGGCGGCCTTGTGCTCGGGCAGCACGTCGGCGCGGACTTCGTCGATGCCCAGTTGGGTGGCGATGGCGCGCGCGGCGCCGGCGTGGTCGCCGGAGATCATCGCGATGCGCAGGCCTTGCGCGTGCAAGCGTTCGATCGCCGCCTTGGCGCCCGGACGCGGGGTGTCGGCGAAGGCGAGCAGACCCAGCAAGCGCGTGGCGTGGCCGTCCTGTCGGGCCAGCCAGGAGATGCTGTGGCCGCTGGCGGCCAGGGCGTCGGCGCGGGCGCGCAGCGGCGACAGGTCGGCGCCGGCTTCTTCGAGCATGCGGGTGCTGCCGAGCGCTAGCGGCTGGCCTTCGACCAGTCCGCGCAAACCGCGGCCGGGCACCGCTTGCACTTGCGCGGCGGTGGCGGTCGCGGCGGTGGCTTGAGTGGCCGCGGCGCGCAACACCGCCTTGGCCAGCGGATGTTCGCTGCCGGCCTGCAACGCGGCGGCGCGGCGCAGCAGGGCGTCGCGGTCGCCATCGACGGCGACCCATTCGGTCAGCACCGGCTGGCCCTCGGTCAGGGTGCCGGTCTTGTCGAAGGCGACGGTGTCGATGCGGTGGGCGATCTCCAGGGCTTCGGCGTCCTTGATCAGGATGCCGTGGCGCGCGGCCACGCCGGTGCCGGCCATGATCGCGGTCGGCGTGGCCAGGCCCAGCGCACACGGGCAGGCGATCACCAGCACCGCGACCGCGTTGAGAATGGCGCGGTTCCAGTCGCCGGTGGCCAGGCCCCAGCCGAGCAGGGTCAGCAAGGCCAGGCCGATCACCACCGGCACGAACACCGCGCTGACCTGGTCGACCAGGCGCTGGATCGGCGCCTTCTTGGCTTGCGCGTCCTCGACCAGACGGATGATCCGCGCCAGCGCGCTCTCCGCGCCGACGGCCAGGGTTTCCACCACGATCCGGCCTTCGCCGTTGACCGCGCCGCCGGTGACCCGGTCGCCTTCGCCGCGCGCCACCGGCAGGGATTCGCCGGTGATCAGCGATTCGTCGGCGTGGGTGCGGCCCTCGACGATGCGCCCGTCGGCGGCGATGCGCTCGCCCGGCAGCACCACCACCAGGTCGCCCACGCGCAGCTGCGCGATCGGCAACGATTGCTCGACGCCGTCGCGCAGCACCCGCGCGCTGGCCGGGCGCAAGGCCTGCAAGGCGCGGATCGCCGCGGTGGTCTGGCGTTTGGCCCGCGCTTCCAGCCATTTGCCCAGCAGGATCAGGGTGATGATCGCCGCCGAGGTTTCGAAGTACAGGCTCATCGCGTCGCCGCGCAGCAGGTGATACAGGCTCAACCCGTAACCGGCGCTGGTGCCGAGCGCGACCAGCAAGTCCATGTTGCCGCTGCGCGCGCGCAAGGCCGCCCAGCCGGCGCGGTAGAAGCGCGCGCCCAGCCAGAACTGCACCGGCGTGGCCAGGGCGAATTGCAGCCAGCCCGGCAGCATCCAGTGCTTGCCGAACGGCAGCGCCAGCATCGGCGCGATCAACGGCGCGGTGAGCAGGGCGGCGATGATGAGGTGGCGGGTCTGTTGGCTCAGCGCCGATGAGGCCGCGCCGGCCGAGGTCGAAGCCGAGGGCGCGCTGCCCGCGACCGTGTGCGCCGCGCCATCGGGCGCCGCGGCGGTCGAGACACCGCCGCCGCCCCCGTTGCCGTCGTCGCCGCCGGGCAGGGTGGCGACATAACCAGCGCGCTGGATCGCCGCGATCAGGACAGCCGCCTCGGTGCCTTCCAGCACCCGCACGCTGGCCTTCTCGGTGGCCAGATTGACCGTGGCCTCCAACACCTCCGGCAGCGCCTTGAGCGCCTTCTCGATCCGGCCCACGCAGGAGCCGCAGGTCATCCCGCGCACCTCCAGCACGATCTCGGCGCTGGGCACCGAGTAACCGGCGCCGCGCACGGCGCGCTCGATCTCAGCCGGTGAGACGCTGGCGTCGAAAGCTAGCTGGGCGCTTTCGGTGGCCAGGTTGACGCTGGCCGAATCGATGCCCGGCAACGCGCGCAGGGCTTTTTCGATCCGGCCCACGCACGAGCCGCAGGTCATCCCGGAAATGGGCAACCGCAGCTGGCGCAGGCCGGAGGCAGGGTGGGCGATGGCGTTCATGCAAACATCCTTGGGGGACCAGATGCGTCGCAGGATGGGCCTTGCCATGATGGGAAGGTCAAGCTTCGGCTGGCGCAGCTTCAACTGGCGCAGCTTCAGCCCGCGTGACGGCGCTGAACCGTTCACCGCCTCCAGCCCCGTCGCCGGCCCCTGGCCGCGCGGGCGGTTCCCAATGCCACAATCGCCCCCATCTGGATATCACCCAGGCCCTTCGCCCGGTCGGCCCGAGAACGCCGCAAGACCATGGTGCTAGACGACTTCCATCCCGCCATCGCCGCGTGGTTCCGCGCGAGGTTTCCGGCGCCGACCCAGGCGCAGGAACTGGCGTGGCCCAACATCCGCGCCGGCCGCAACACCCTGGTCGCCGCGCCGACCGGTTCGGGCAAGACCCTGACCGCGTTCCTGGCCGCGATCGACGATCTGGTCCGCCAAGGCCTGGCCCAAGGCCTCAACGATGAAACCGCGGTGGTCTACGTCTCGCCGTTGAAGGCGCTGTCCAACGACATCCACCTGAACCTGGAAGCGCCGCTGGCCGGCATCGCCGAACAGCTGCGGCGGATGGGGCTGCCCGATCCGGGCATCCGCGCCGCGGTGCGCACCGGCGACACGCCCACCGGCGAGCGCACCCAGATGCGCAAGCGGCCGCCGCACATCCTGGTGACCACGCCCGAGTCCTTGTACGTGTTGATGGGCTCCGAATCCGGCCGGGCGATGCTGTCGACGGTGCGTTCGGTGATCGTCGACGAAATCCACGCCGTCGCCGACGACAAACGCGGCAGCCATCTGAGCCTGACCCTGGAGCGTCTGCGCGAGCTGTGCGCCAAGCCGCCGGTACGGATCGGCCTGTCGGCCACCCAGAAACCCATCGACGAAGTCGCCCGTTTCCTGGTCGGCGCCGATGCGGTCGACGCGTGGGGCCGGCCGGATTGCGCGATCGTCGATATCGGCTACGCCAAGCAGCGCGATCTGGCCCTGGAACTGCCGGGTTCGCCGTTGTCGGCGGTGATGTCGCACGAGCAATGGGATGAGGTCTATCAGCGCCTGTCGGCGCTGGTGAGCGAGCACCGCACCACCTTGGTGTTCGTCAACACCCGGCGCATGGCCGAACGCGCCGCGCGTCATCTGGCCGACAAATTGGGACGCGAGGTCGTCGCCGCCCACCACGGCAGCCTGTCGCGCGAGTTGCGTCTGGACGCCGAGCAACGGCTCAAGAGCGGGCAGCTGCGGGTGCTGGTGGCGACCGCGTCGCTGGAACTGGGCATCGACATCGGCGATGTCGATCTGGTCTGCCAGCTCGGTTCGCCGCGGGCGATCGCCGCGTTCCTGCAGCGGGTCGGGCGCGCCGGTCACCACGTCGGCGGCGTGCCCAAGGGGCGCTTGTTCCCGCAATCGCGCGAGGACCTGGTCGAATGCGTGGCCTTGCTCGACAGCGTGCGCCGCGGCGAACTGGATGCCTTGCGGATTCCGCCGGCGCCGCTGGACGTGTTGGCGCAGCAGATCGTCGCCGAGGTCGCCGCGCGCGAGTGGAGCGAGGACGAATTGTTCGCCTGGGTGCGCCGGGCCTGGCCGTATGCGCAGCTGCCGCGCAAACAATTCGACGCGATCGTACGCATGCTCGCCGACGGCTTCACCACCCGGCGCGGGCCGCGCGCATCCTACATCCATCGCGACGCCGTGCACGGCCGGGTGCGCGCGCGCCGCGGCGCGCGGCTGACCGCGGTGATGTCCGGCGGCACCATTCCGGAAACCGGCGACTACCAGGTGTTGCTGGAACCCGAAGCGCAGACCATCGGCAACGTCAACGAAGACTTCGCCATCGAAAGCCTGGCCGGCGACGTGTTCCAGCTCGGCAACGCCAGCTACCGCATCCTCAAGGTCGAGCCGGGCCGGGTGCGGGTGGAAGACGCGCAAGGTCAGCCGCCGAATATTCCGTTCTGGCTGGGCGAGGCGCCCGGCCGCAGCGATGAGCTTTCGTACAGCGTCTCGCGCCTGCGCGCGGCCGTGGACGCGGCCTGCGAACGCAGCGCCGACAACGCCGCCGCGGCGCGGCTGATCGCCGAGGAGTTCGCGCTCGATCCGCCCAGCGCCTTGCAACTGGCCGATTATCTCGGCCGCACCCGCCATGCGCTCGGGCTGGTGCCGACCCAGGACACTCTGGTGTTCGAGCGGTTCTTCGACGAATCCGGCGGCACTCAGTTGGTGATCCATTCGCCTTACGGCAGCCGGATCAACAAGGCCTGGGGTCTGGCCCTGCGCAAACGTTTCTGCCGCAAGTTCAATTTCGAACTGCAGGCCGCCGCGACCGAAGACGCGATCGTGCTGTCGTTGTCGACCAGCCACAGCTTCGCCCTGGAAGACGTGGCGCGTTATCTGCATTCGGCCTCGGCCCAGGACGTGCTGATCCAGGCGCTGCTGGACGCGCCCTTGTTCGGCGTGCGTTGGCGCTGGAACGCGACCACTTCGCTGGCGCTGCCGCGTTTCGTCGGCGGGCGCAAGGTCGCGCCGCAATTGCAGCGGATGAAGAGCGAGGACCTGCTGGCGACGGTATTCCCCGATCAAGTCGCCTGCGCCGAGAATCTGGTCGGCGAGCGCGAGGTGCCCGATCACCCGCTGGTCGCCCAGACCTTGCACGATTGTCTGTTCGAGGCGATGGACAGCGCCGGTTGGCTGCGGATGCTGCAACGCCTGGAAGCCGGCGAGATCCGGGTGGTCGGTCGCGACGTCACCGGCCCGTCGCCGATCGCCGCCGAGGCGATCAACGCCAAGCCGTATGCCTTCCTCGACGACGCGCCGCTGGAAGAGCGCCGCACCCAGGCGGTGATGGCGCGGCGTTACGCCGAAGCCGACAGCGCCGACGATCTGGGCCGGCTGGACCCGCAGGCCATCGACGCCGTGCGCGAGGAAGCCTGGCCCGAGGTGCGCGACGCCGAGGAAATGCACGAGGCCTTGATGGGCCTGGGTTACGTCACCGCGGAAGAAGCCGAGCGCGAAGCCTGGCGCGAATGGCTCGCCGCCTTGGCCGGCAACGGCCGCGCGACCGCGTTGCGGCTGAGCCCGGAGCGCGTCGAGGTCGGTTGGTGGGTCGCCACCGAAGGCCTGCCGCAGGCGCGCGCGGTGTTCGCCGAGGCCATCGCCGAACCGGCGGTGCGGGTGCCGGACGAATACGCCCAGGTCGTTTGGAGCTTCGAAACCGCGTTGATCGACCTGCTGCGCTCGCGCCTGACCGCGCTCGGCCCGACCACCGTCGCCGCGCTGGCCCGCGACAGCCGCCGCGAGGCCGGCGAAATCGAACTGGCGTTGCTGCAACTGGAAGCCGAAGGCTATGTGATGCGCGGCCGCTTCAGCCGCGAGAGCCTGCTGGGCGGCGAGGAAGAATGGTGCGAGCGGCATCTGCTGGCGCGCATCCATCGTTACACGGTGGGTCGCCTGCGCCGCGAGATCGAACCGGTGGCGCCGCGCGACTACGCCCGCTTCCTGTTCGACTGGCAACGCCTGTCCAAGCGCGCGCGCATGAACGGCCCGCAGGCCTTGCAGGCAGTGCTGGAGCAACTGGAAGGCTTCGAAGCGCCGGCCTCGGTGTGGGAAAGCGAACTGCTGCCGGCGCGCATCGCCGATTACGACTCTGCCTGGCTCGATGAATTGTGCGCGGCCGGGCGCATGACCTGGGCGCGGCTGCGGCCGAATGCGGCCCCAAGCAACGGCGACAACGCCGTACCGCAGGGCGTGCCTAGCGTGCGGCAGACGCCGATCGTGCTGCTGCCGCGGCGCGCGCTGGCCGATTGGCGGGTGGCCACCAGCGCCAACCCGGACGCCGCGCCGGTGTCCTCGCGCGCGCAGCGGGTGCTGGCGGTGCTGCAGGCGCGCGGCGCTTCGTTCTTCGATGAGCTGGAGACCCAGGCGCATCTGCTGCGCACCGAACTGGAAGAGGCGCTGGGCGAGTTGGTGACGCGCGGACGCATCACCTGCGACAGCTTCGCCGGATTGCGCGCGCTGCTGGTGCCCGCGTCCAAGCGCGCCTCCACCCACGGCCACCGCCGGCGCCGGGCGATGCTGACCGATCTGCAGGATGCCGGACGCTGGTCGTCGACCCGCGCGGTCGAGAGCGATCCGGGTCCGGCGGAGCTGGGCGCGGCCGAGAAGGCGGCCATCGCGGCGCGCGACGCCGAGGCGGTCGAGCACATCGCCTGGCGTCTGTTGCAGCGTTACGGTGTGGTGTTCTGGCGCCTGATCCAACGCGAGGCCGCCTGGTTGCCGCCGTGGCGCGATCTGTTGCGGGTGTATCGGCGCCTGGAGGCGCGCGGCGAGATCCGCGGCGGCCGCTTCGTCAGCGGCATGAGCGGCGAGCAATTCGCCTTGCCCGATGCGGTCAACGCCTTGCGTCAGGTGCGCGCGCGCGAGCACGACGGCGAGATCGTGTGCGTGTCCGCGGCCGATCCGCTCAATCTCACCGGCAGCGTACTGGCCGGGACCAAGGTGCCGCGCATCCCCGGCGCGCGCATCGCCTTCCGCGACGGCGTCGCGGTGGCCAGCCTGCTGGCCGGGCAAGTGGAGACGATCGAGCCGCTGTCGGCGCAGGAACAGCGCGAAGCGCACCGCTTGCTGACCCGCAGACCGGGCAGCGCCGCCGCCGCGGCCGAGTCGAGCATCGATGAGGTGCTGCGCAATCTGGGTGTGCGCGGTTCTTGATCGCCGCGCATCGATGATGTCGCGGCGTCCATATCGATGCGCCGACGCAACATTTCTTTGCCGCGATCTGGCCACAACGCGATCGCGGCGATTTATTTCGCCGATTTGCGCGGCAAGCGCGTGGCTGACCGATTCAGTTGCGAACTGTGACGTCGGTCGGACGGGTTAACGACACGTCGATGCGATGTAAGTCCGATGTAATCGAATCGCTGCGCATCCGAGTCAATCGCTGCGATGCGCGCGCTTTGTTGCAATCTCATCGGTGCAGGAACGCTGCACCCGCGTATCGGTCGCTTGCGACCACGCGACCGGACTGAACGCAACGGGAACATCGGTGTCGCTCACTAACACCGTCTTCGCACGAAACGGTGCCAAGGTGGGACCGCAAGGGGGCCGTGAATCAGCGAATGCAATCGGACTAGTGCCGCGATGCGAACAAAACTCCGCGTCTGAGCGTTCCACCCACGCCGAATGCGTTCATCCGATCCAACCTCGCATGCCACGGCATGCCAAGGAGTCTGAGATGCGTTTCGAAAGCCATGATCCCCGTTCCCTGCACGCCGCCGCCGCGCCGCGCGCCTTCGGCGTCGTCGGCCTGCCCAGATCGGCCGAGGCGATCCTGTCGCCCGATGCGCTGGATCTGGATTCGGAGTTGAAATACTGGCGCGGCCATTATCGCGGTCTGGTCGATCGCGTCGGCCTGCGCTTGTGCGACTACGAGCCCGCGCTCAAGCTCGGCCTGGACGCGTACATGCGCGGCCATGGCCGCAGCCTGGAGGAAATGGAAGAAGAATTGCGCGCTTGCTACAAACGCGTGCGCGGCGCCTCGAAGCTGGATTGGGACGAGGCCCGTTCGGTGGTCGCCGCCGCTTACCTGCGCGTGCATCGTCAACGGCATGCGCAATGAGCGCAGTGCGCCACGGATTCGAGCGCGGCGCCAAGGCGGCCGCGCGTTTTACCGGCCATCCGCTGTGCTTCGGCCTGGCGGTGGCGGTGGTGCTGGCCTGGGTGATCTCCGGGCCGCTGTTCGGCTTCAGCGACACCTGGCAGTTGGTGATCAACACCGGCACCACCATCGTTACCTTTCTGATGGTGTTCCTGATCCAGAACTCGCAGAACCGCGACGCGGCCGCGGTGCAGATCAAGCTGGACGAGTTGATCCGCGCGACCGAGTCGGCCGAGAACAGCTTGCTGGACCTGGAAGAACTCGACGAAGAGGCGCTGGAGCGGTTCCGCGCGCATTACGAAGAGCTGGCGTGCAAGGCGCGCGAGTTGCTGGACAAGGCCGAGGCGGGTGGAGCGGGGCGGTCGGATCGGCCGTAGCCGCTGCGCTGCCCGCGCTTACTCGCGCTCGTCTCGATCCGGTTGTCCGGTCTTCGGCGACGGCGACAAGCCCGCCCGGGTCGCGGAAGACTTGATGCCGAAGCGACCTTCGACCCGATTCAGCGTTACCAGCACCAGCAACGTCAACAGCGTCGCCGCCAGCGCCAGCAAGTGATAACGCAAACCGGTGCTCGCGCCGATCACCGCGACCATCAGCAACGATGCCGCCGTGGTGATGCCCGCTACATCCTTGCCGCCGCGCCAGGCGAAAATGGTGCCGGCGCCGATGAAGGACACGCCGGCAATCACCGCTTCGACCAAACGCATCGGGTCCATGTTGACCAGGAACGGCATGCGCAAGCGCGGGTCGATCACCGCCAGCTGGCCCATGCCGACCAGCAGCGACGACGCGCCGGCCACCAGCATATGCGTGCGGAAACCGGCCGGGCGATTCTTGAGTTCGCGTTCGAAACCGATCGCGCCGCCGAGCACCATGGCATAGGCTGTGCCGCCGACTACCCATAACTGATCCATGACGTGCATGAATGCGCTCCTCGAAGAAATTCGGATGGCGTGCGTTCGTGGACTGCTGCGTCATCGACGTTGATAACGGCATCGGCGTGATTCGGTCGTGACAGCCGGAATCGTCGACATTCACGCGCGATCGCGATGAACCGAACACTTCGCGCTAACGTCGCGCTGGCCTGAACTTAACTTCCTCGCGGGTAGCGTCGGTTGCGTAAACCCCAAACACGCGCCGGCCGTACGCCGGCAAGCGAAGTCCCGAATGCACGCAGCAAGCAACGCGAGGAGATCGGACATGTCACGAGGCGATAAATCGTCTTACACCGACAAACAGAAACGTCAGGCCGAACACATCGAAGAAGGCTATCGCAAGCAGGGCGTGTCGGAGAAAGAAGCCGAGGAGCGCGCCTGGCGCACCGTGAACAAACAAGACCACGGCGGCAAGAAATCCGGCTCCGGCCGCAAGGATCATCACTGATCCGCAACCCGGTCCGGGCCGCCCCCTGTTCCGACCGAGCCGCGCCGCGGCATCCGGTTCCGACTACAAGAGGACGCACTCATGAAGACTACCGTCATCGCTATCGCCGCTTTCAGCATCGCCCTGTCCAGCGCGGCCTGGGCCGCCCCGCAAACCGCCGGCACCCGCGCCGACAACGATCCCGCCACCGCCGCGGCCAGCAACGATTCCGCGCAACCGGTCAGCGACACCTGGATCACCACCAAGGTCAAGACCGAACTGATGGCGTCCAGCGAAGTCGCCGGCACCGACATCAGCGTGGAAACCGTCAACGGCGTGGTCAAGTTGTCGGGCAGCGTCGACAAGACCCAGGCCGACAAGGCCGCCTCGATCGCCAAGAACATCGACGGGGTCAAGAAAGTCGATACCAGCGGCTTGATCGCCGCGCACAAGAGCGCGCGCAAGTAAGGCGCGCGGGTGGCCGTCGCGTCGCGTACCCGCGGCGCGGCGGCCGCCGCTTACGCATGAGCACTGTGGGTGGCGTTTCGCGAACCCGTCGGCCATCGGAGTCCGGCATGAGTCGGAGCGTCCGCGTTGCCGCGGCCTCGCCGGTTGTTCGCGTGAAGCGCGGGCCGCCGCGGGGCTTCCGACCGGCGGTCGCGCTGCGAGAGATTTTTGCGCGCTCGGGATCGACGCGTGAGACCGAACCGCGCGATCATCCGCCGATGTCGTTCCTGCGCAGCAGCGAGCCCGAGAAAGTCCACGGCGCCAGCGAGGGGCGCTGCTTCCTGTACGTGCTGCCTTGCGCGTACGAGGACCTGCTGAAGCTCGGCTTCTCGCGCAATCCCTTGGCCCGGGCGCAACAACTGCAACCGCGCTATTTCGAGTTCTTCGACCTCGACCGCGCCTTCGCCGTGCAGACCGACCATGTGCGCGAAGCCCGCGGCCTGGAACTGCGGCTGCGCCATCTGCTGAGCGAACACAACGCGCCCGCGCCGCTGACCGTGCGCGCGCAGGCAGGCGGGCATAGCGAGTGGTATCGCGGCGCCTATCCGGAGTTGGAGCGGCAGGCGCGCGCTTTACTGGACCAAGGGCACACCGTGCACCGCCCGTTGCGCGACTGGTTCGCCGGTGAGCTAAGCGCGCAAGGCGATTTCCTGTTTGATCGCACACAAGAACTGTTGTCGCAATTGCAGGGCGAGCTGGATCTGCTCGATGCGCCGCCGCTGGCGGTATTGCGGCGCAATCTGCTCGACACGCTCGATGCGCACGCCGCCTTGGGCGTCGATCTGGCGCAGCGGCTGCCCGAGCCGTTGCTGCGTTGGTACCGCGGCGGTTGAACCGCCGCGAGCGCTCGGGCGCCTTATCGTTTCATCGCTGGGAGACCCATCATGACCCGACTCGACAAACCGATCCGACGCGAAGTGGAAATCGGCGACAAGCTCTACACGGTGCTGATCGATCCGCAAGGCTTGAAGCTCACCGAGAAGGGCCGCCGCAACGGCCTGAGCCTGAGCTGGAGCGATCTGGCCTCGGGCGATGCGGCGCTGGCGGCGGCGTTGCAGGCGACGGTGCCGCCCTAAGCCGGCGGCGGGCGCACCCGGAACGCCAGACTGATGCGCGGCTCGAGCACGCCGGGTTGTTTGGGAATGCCGTGGTCGTAGTGGTATTGCGAGGCATGGCTCATCGTCACCAGGCTGCCGGCCTGCAAGTCCATATGCCAGACGCGATGCGGCGCGCGCTTGGCGCGCAGGGTCATGCGCCGGGTCGCGCCGAGCGACAGCACCGCGATGGGTTGGCCCGGGATCAAGTCGTGCAGCTTGTCGTTGTGCGGGGCGACGCTGTCGCGGCCGTCGCGGTACAGGTTGAGGCCGACGCTGTTGAACGGCGCGCCTAAGGTGTCGCGCACCCGCTCGGCGGTTTGCGCCAGCATCGGCGGCAAGGCGTCGCGGTCGAGCCGGTAGGTGGCCACCCGCCGCGGCACCTCGACCAGACGCTCGTACATCATCCGCTGCTGCGAATTCCAGGCCGCTTGCTCCCACAGCACCGCGAACAAACGCTCGCACCAGTCGCGCTCGAACACGCCCGGCAGATAGCGCACGCCGCCTTCGGCGTCGTCCACCGGCTGCTGGGGATCGTTGTCGAACAGAGAGGTCTGGTGCATGGGCCGGCAGGTTGCGCGCGTCCGGTCGCGTCGGATGAGACGCGATCGGTTGGCAAGCGTAAGCCCGATGTGGTGACGCCGCGGAGCCGGCGCAAGCCGCGCCCTGGGCGTGTTTAGCCGGCCAGCGGCTTGCGTTTTTCCAGCTTCGGCAGGAACCAGGCCAGCAAGCCGATCGCCGGCAGGTAGGCGCAGATCTTGTAAACCGCTTCGATGCCGATGTGATCGGCCAGCTGACCCAGTGCGGCCGCGCCCAGGCCGCCCATGCCGAAGGCGAAACCGAAGAACAGGCCGGCGATCATGCCCGTGCGGCCGGGGATCAGTTCCTGCGCATACACCAGGATCGCCGCGAACGCCGACGACAGCACCAGCCCGATCACCACGCTCAACACCGTGGTCCACAGCAGATTGGCGTGCGGCAGGATCAGGGTGAAGGGCAGCACGCCGAGGATCGAAAACCAGATCACATAGCGGCGGCCGATGCGGTCGCCGATCGGCCCGCCGGCCAGGGTGCCGGCGGCGACCGCGCCGAGGAACACGAACAGATGCAATTGCGCGCTCTGCGCGCTGAGCTGGAATTTCTCCATCAAATAGAACGTGTAGTAGCTCGACAGGCTGGCCATGTAGAAATATTTGGAGAAAATCAGCACGCCCAGCACCAGCAGCGTCGCCACGATGGTCTTGCGCGGCAGCATCGGCTGCGCCGTGGCCGAGGCGCGGTGTTTGCGCTGGGCCGGAATCTGCGCGCGGTACCACAGGCCGATGCGGCTGAGGATCACCATCCCCGCCAACGCGGCGAAGCCGAACCAGCCGACGCTGGCCTGGCCGCGCGGCATCACGATGTACGCCGCCAACAACGGACCGAGCGCGGAACCGACGTTGCCGCCGACCTGAAACAGCGACTGCGCCAGACCGTGGCGGCCGCCGGAGGCCATGCGCGCGACCCGCGAGGATTCGGGATGGAACACCGACGAACCCGAACCGACCAGGGCCGCGGCCAACAGCAGCATCGCGAAGGTGGTCGCCTGCGACAGCAGCAACAGGCCGGTCAGGGTGAAGCCCATGCCGATCGCCAGCGACCACGGCATCGGCCGCTTGTCGGTGTAGATGCCCACCAGCGGCTGCAGCAACGAGGCGGTGACCTGGAAGGTCAGGGTGATCAGGCCGATCTGGCCGAAATCCAGATGGAAGGACTGCTTGAGCAGCGGATAGATCGCCGGCAACAGCGACTGGATCATGTCGTTGAGCAGATGACACACGCTCAGCATCGCCAGAATCGGCAAAGCGATCTTGGCGTTCTCGGCGGCGGGCGGGTTGTCGGCCTGGAACGCGGGGATTTGCGCGGCGGTCGGGCTATCGGCGAGATCGGTCGGAGCGGCGGCGGGGTCCAGGGTGGTCATCGGCTCGGCGTGGGCGGGGCAGGCATGGCCTTCAGTAGACGCCTCCTTGATCCTGCCCGCACTATCATTCAGGTCAACAATCTTCGAGAACGGGCCAATGCGCAATGTCCAGGCGGTGCTCGCCGACTCCTTGCCCGGCCGCATCGTCGCGACCTCGAACGAGTACCCGACCCACCACCGGATCGCCCGGCACAAGCACCGGCGCTCGCAGCTGTTGTACGCCGCGCACGGGATCATGGTGGTGGGCACCGAGACCGGCCGCTGGATCGTTCCGCCCGAGCGCGCCTGCTGGGTGCCGGCGGGGATGAGCCACGACGTGCACGTGCTGGCGCAGATCAGCACCCGCAGCATCTACATCGATCCCGACGTGAGCGCGGCGTTGCCGGGCGATTGCCGGGTGATCGGGGTCGCGCCGTTGATGCGGCAGTTGTTGCTGGAGACCCTGGACCTGCCGTTGCAGGCCGAGGCCGGCAGCGGCTCGCGTCCGGATCTGATTTATTCGTTGATCGTGCACGAGATCGAGCGCGCGCCGGTGTTGCCGCTGGACATTCCGTTCCCGGCCGACCCGCGTCTGGCCAAACGCTGCCGCGCGTATCTGGCGCATCCGTCGCCGCACGACGGCATCGACGATTGGTGCCGCGATCTGGCGATGAGCCGCCGCACCTTCACCCGCCGCTTTCGCGCGGAGACCGGGACCAGTTTCGCGCAGTGGTGCCGGCAGGCGGCGATCTTTGCGGCGTTGCCGCGGTTGGCGGCGGGGGAGGCGATTACGGTGTTGGCGTTGGATTTGGGTTATGAGAGTGCGTCGGCGTTCACGACGATGTTCAAGCGTTTGATCGGGATGCCGCCGAGCCGTTATCTGGCGATGTCGCAGCCGTTGCCGCGGCCGTCGGCGAGTACGGCGATGGCGATAGCGACGTTGGATGGTTGATCCCGCGTAGCGGCAGCCCAGCCCCAGCGGCAGTTTCCGTCCCTTCTCCCGCTTGCGGCGACCGAAGGGAGTGCAAAGCTGAGAAGGTGCCCGAAGGGCGGATGAGGGCGCTTTTGCTTTTGCTGTTGCCGTTGTCGTTGCAGTTGCAGTTGCAGTTGCAGTTGCTTTAGCAGTTGCTCTGGCCCGGCGGCGCACCTAACTCGCGATAGCAATAGGACACCCGAAGGGCGGCGCACA